>DASUNL010000141.1:0-11962 GCA_036277175.1 Pyrinomonadaceae bacterium
CGTCTTTGCCGACTAGACGGACGCCGGGGAAGCCGTGGCGGCGAAAGATTTCGGTCAGGCGTTTCGTGTTCGCCGCGTCGAGCGACTCTATC
Organism: Pyrinomonadaceae bacterium; assembly: GCA_036277175.1. Classification (GTDB taxonomy): domain Bacteria; phylum Acidobacteriota; class Blastocatellia; order Pyrinomonadales; family Pyrinomonadaceae; genus DASQDT01. The sequence continues at coordinate 93 of DASUNL010000141.1, forward strand.
TCGCGCCTCTCGGCCGCGTCCGGCCAAACGCCGTCCTGCATGGTCGCGCGCGCGGCCTGCTCAGCCTCGTACATACACAAAAGCTCCCGCCGCAACTTTTCGTTCAGAGGCGGACGCGCGCCCGCGTCGCCCTTCGGCGTCCGCGTCTGCGCGGAGACGTCGGAAGCGACGCAGACGAGCGCGAACGCGAGCATGAGAGCGCGCAAGAACGTGTGCCTCGTCATTAAATACAGCTTCTCGCTCATCACTCGTCAATCAACACTCACCGCTCGGCTACACTTGCTCGTCACTCGTCACTCGTCACTGTCTTTTACGCCGCGACCGTCTCGGCCTTCAGTTTCTCGGTCTGGTAGTGTGTGACGAGGGCGTCGATGATGGCGTCGATTTGGCCTTCCATGACGAGGTCGAGTTGGTGGATGGTGAGGCCGATGCGGTGGTCTGTGACGCGGTTCTCCTTGAAGTTGTAGGTGCGTATCTTCTCGGAGCGATCGCCCGAGCCGACCATCGAACGGCGCTCGCTGGCCTGCGCCTCGTGCTGCTTCTGTTCTTCCAACTCCTGCAAGCGCGCGCGCAAAACTCTCATCGCCTTCTCGCGGTTCTTAATCTGCGACTTCTCGTCCTGCATCGAGACGACGAGCCCCGTCGGCTGGTGCGTGATGCGGACGGCCGAGTAGGTCGTGTTCACCGACTGGCCGCCCGGCCCGGAAGAGCAGAAGGTGTCGATGCGCAAGTCCTTCGGGTCGATTTTCACGTCGACCTCTTCGGCCTCAGGCAACACCGCGACGGTGATGGCCGACGTGTGTATGCGCCCGCTCGTCTCGGTCTGCGGGACGCGCTGGACGCGGTGGACGCCCGACTCGTACTTGAGCTTCGAGAAGACCTTGTCGCCCTCGATCATCGCGATGGCTTCCTTGACGCCGCCTATCCCCGACTCCGACACGTCAAGGATTTCCATCCGCCAGCCTTGTCGCTCGGCGTAGCGGCCGTAGAGGCGGAGCATCTCGGCGGCGAAGAGCGTCGCCTCGTCGCCGCCCGTCCCGGCGCGGATTTCGACGATGACGTTCTTCTCGTCGTTCGGGTCGCGCGGCAGAAGCAGCAGACGCAGTTGCTCCTCGCTCTGCGCGAGACGGGCTTCGAGCTCGGCCATCTCGGTGCGCGCCATCTCGCGCATCTCCTCGTCGTCGGCCGTCTCGAAGAGTTCCTTCGCGCCGGCCAGCTCCGACTTGACCTGCCGCCACTCGCGATACTTCTTGACCACCTCGCCGAGCGAGCGGTGCTGCTTGCTGAGCTTCGCGTAGTTGGCCGCGTCGGAGAAGACGTCGGGCGACGAAAGCTCCTCGGTCAGGGCCTCGTAGCGCGCTTCGATCTGTTCGAGTTTTTCTAACATGGCTTTTTACGAAAGAGGCGCGAGCGCCGCCTCCTGCGGTCGCGGCTCGAACCTGAGAGACTCTTCGAGCGCGAAGATGGCGACTTCGAGTTGTTGGTCGTCCGGCTCCTTGGTCGTGATGTTTTGTAGCCACACGCCGGGCATCGTCAAAAGTTTAAAGACCAGCCCGCCCTCCTTGCGCGCCGACAGGCGGATAATCTCATACGAGAGGCCCGCCACGACGGGGATGAGCGCGATGCGCACGAGCATGTTGTAGAGGAGCGAGTCGAACTTAATCACCGAGAAGAGGACGATGGAGACGAGCATCACGACCATCAGAAAACTCGTCCCGCAGCGCGGGTGCTGGCGCGGCTGTCGGCGCGCGTTCTCGACCGTCAGAGGTAAGCCCGCCTCCCAAGTGAAGACCGTCTTGTGCTCCGCGCCGTGATACTCGAAGACGCGGCGGATGTCCTTCATCAGGGAGAAGCTGAAGATCATCACGAGGAAGAAGACCATGCGGATGAGGCCGTCGAGGAGGTTGAAGCCGACCGACGGGCGGACGGGGCGCAGGTATGTGCGCACGGCCGCGTAAGCGCGCGAGTACCAAGGCTGACTCGCTGCCGCCTGTGCTTGGGTCGCCGCGTCGCTTGACGCCGCACTCGTCGCGCCCTCGTTCGTGCCTTGAGTCTGCGTCGCTACGACGGGTGCGTTCGTCGTCTGCGCGGCGGGCGTGGCCCAACCGGCGGCGATGAAGATGGCGTTGGTCAGGAGGAGTGGCGCGACGATGAAGAGGAGGACGTTGAAGAAGAGCGCGAAGACGATGGAGCCGGCGGCGGCGGCCGTCCCGCCGCGTTTCATCTCGTCTTCGGCGCGCGTCTCGGTCGGGACGGGGAAGAGTCCGGGCACGCCGCCCGTCAGCCCCGCGAAGTCGCCCTCGCCCTCGACGACGGCCGGAGTCAGAGCGACCTCGACTTCCTTATCGTCGGCGTCTTCAAAAGCCTCGGCCGCGGAGTAGTTGAGCGCCTTGATGCCGAGCGCCATCGACTGGATGAGCACCGCGCCGCCACGCAGGACGGGGAGCTTGAGGAAGGGAAAGCGGTCGCTCCACTTGGGGAGCGGCGCGCCCGTGTGTGCAATCGTGCCGTCGGCGCGGCGCACGGCGACGGCGTAGGCGTTGGGGGTGCGCATCATCACGCCCTCGATGACGGCTTGCCCGCCGACGATTAAATCTCTCTCGTTTGCGCTCACGTGTTACCTCACAGAAGCGTTCAGCGTTCAGCTTTCAGCACTCAGCCCACGGCCTCCGCCGTTCTCTCAACAATCAGTTTCTTCGAGGCTGCGCGCTGGCTCTGTCCGGCTGAACGCTGAGTGCTGAGTGCTCCTTCAAAACAAATCGCCGACGCTCCGGGCCGGCGGTCTCGCGCGCGTGCCCCGCGAAGGGTACACGTGTGTTGACCGCCGAAGGGATGCGTCGGCGTGCGGGTTTGGGTAGCTAATACTGACGGCGTTCGGCGCGCGTCATAAAAGGTCTTGCGAAACTCTCTTCGGGTTACTGACCGGCGGGCGCGCCCTCGGCCGGGGCGGTCGCCGTCTTCTTGCCATAACGCTTGTTGAAGCGGTCGACGCGGCCGGCCGTGTCGACGAGTTTCTGCTTGCCTGTGAAGAACGGGTGGCAGGCCGAGCAGATTTCGACTTGCAGGTCTTCCTTGCGCGTCGAGCGGGTCGTCCACTCCTCGCCGCAGGCGCAGTGAACCTTTATCTCTTTGTAGTCGGGATGAATTCCTTGCTTCATTTTTAACTCCCTCGCGATAGCGGGCGCAAATGGCCCGGTCTGAAAAAAGTATGATACTTGTCGGCGACGCGAAGCGTCAAGTTTGCAAGGGTTTTCGGGCGGGACGAGAGGTTCGGTCGGGCGCAAAACTTGTTTGTTGACAGCGACTCAAAGCGCGTGCTACAAACGCGCTGTCACGCCTTTTTGTTGCATCTTGGCAAGCGCCTAATCCGCAGTTCAAAGACTTGCACGACGCGCCGCTTTGCATGGCTCGCCTTCGGGGCAGACTGTAGGATGCGATGACGGACGACCCCAACAGACCGAAGACCACCGACGAGGCAGGCGAGTTGCCCGCGCCCGACGAGCGGGGCGCGCCCCCGACGCCTGAGAGTCAGGCGGCGGCCGCGCCGAAAGCTCCGTCGGGCAGCTCCGACACGGGCACGACCACTCCGGCCGCGACGAGCGAAACGAGCGTCGCCGCGCCGGGCGGGGAAGAGAAGACCGAGACGGCCGAAGAGAAGAAGGCTCGTCTCGTCGCCGAAGCGAAGGCGCGCGCGGCGGCCGCCAAAGAGGCTGCGGCGGCGAAGGCCGCGGGCGGCGGCGCGGCGGCTGCGGGCGCTCCTTCGGCGGGCGCGGCGGCCGGTGCGCCGAAACCACCCGTCAAGAAGAAGGACGAGGGGCCGAAGCCCGAAGACGCTTCCGAGAACGCGCTCGTCAAACGTCTGCGCGCGAGCTTGCCCGACGCGGTTCTCGAAGCGACGACCTTCCTCGGTCAACTCTCGATGCGCGTCGCGACGGCGAGCGTCGTCGAAGTCTGCCGCACGCTTCGCGGCGACGCGGAGACGCCCTTCGACTATCTCTGCGACGTGACGTGCGTCCACCTGCCGGAGCGCACCGAAGCGCCGTTCGACGTCGTCTACAATCTCTACTCGATACGCGGCAACGCGCGCGTGCGTCTGAAGGCGGCGGCCGACGAATCGACGGGCGTCGAGAGCGTGACGGTCGTGTGGCCCGCCGCGAACTGGATGGAGCGCGAAGTCTACGACCTGTTCGGCGTCACGTTCCGAAACCACCCCGACCTGCGGCGTCTACTTCTGCCTTCGGACTGGGAGGGCCACCCGCTCCGCAAGGAGTACCCGCTCCACTTCGTCGAGAACAACTGGACGACGAAGCACCTGCCGGAGTTCACGGACGTGCAGCGCGAGCAGTTGGAGCAGCGGCGGGCCTACGGCCTCGAATTCCTCTCCGTCCCCGAAGAGCGACAGATACGCGACATCTTCCGCGCGGGGCGCGAGGTGATGCCGTTGGACAGAAAGTAAAGGGCCGGTTGATAACCGCATAGGCATGAGGCTGGTGCTCTCACGCGCGGCGTTCGTCAGGGGGCTGGCGCTTGTGGCGTTGTTTCTGGCCACGATGGGCGTCGCGGGCCAGTACGCGAAATTCGTCCTCGGCCGCGAGAAGCTCTTAGGCTTCGTACAGCTCTTTGATCTCGACAAGGAGATAACGTTCCCCTCGCTCTTCCAGTCGTCCACGCTGCTGCTCTCGTCGGCGATGCTCGCGGTAATCGCGCTGGTGAGGAAGAGGGCGGGCCGTGGCGACGCGCTCCAGTGGGGCGTCCTCGCGCTCATCTTCCTGCTGATGACGTTGGAGGAGGCGGCGAGGATTCACTATCACGTCATCGAGCCGCTCAGGCGGCGGGCCGGCGTCGGCGGCTGGCTCTACACGACGTGGGCCGTGCCCGCGACGGCAGCCGCGCTCTTCTTCCGCAGGTTTCTACGCGACCTGCCGGCGCGCGTCAGGGTCTCGTACATCTTGGCGGCCGCGCTCTTGTGGGGCGGCGCGGTCGGCGTCGAGATAGTCAATCTCGCTTACGCGCAGGAGCACGGCGGGCAGAACATGACCTACGCGCTGCTGACGGCCGTCGAGGAGTTTATGGAAATGGCGGGCGTCATCGTCTTCATCGACGGCACGCTGCGCTACATGAGCACGGAGATGCCGGAGTTGACCGTCGCCGTCGAATGACTTTACTAGAAGCGCGAGACTACGGGCCGGGTTAAAGTATGCATCAGGTAGAAGTCGCCACCACGCAGGAGACGCTGCTCGACAACCCCGAGATGGTCTTGAACATGGGGCCGCAGCACCCCTCGACGCACGGCGTCCTGCGCGTCATCCTGCGCCTCGACGGCGAGACCGTCATCGACCTCGACTGCGACATCGGCTACCTCCATCGCGGCATGGAGAAAATCGCCGAGAACCGCCTCTACCCGATGATCGCGCCCTACTGGGACAGGCTCGACTACATCGCGGCCGTCTCCAACGGCCTCGTCTGGGTCGAGACGGTCGAGCGGATGTTGAATCTCGAAGTCCCGCCGCGCGCGCACTACATCAGAACCATCCTGACGGAACTCAACCGCATCGCCTCGCACCTGCTCTGGCTCGCCACGCACGGACTCGACATCGGCGCGTTCACCGTCCTCCTCTGGGCCTTGCGCGAGCGCGAGGAGATTCTCAAAATCTTCGAGCAGCAGTTCGGCGCGCGCCTGACCTGTCATGCGTGGCGCATCGGCGGGATGCCGAACGACGCCTACGAGGGTTTTACAGAGGACGTGCAACGCTTCGTCGATAACTTCCCGATGCGTCTGGACGAGTACGAGACGCTGCTCTCGGAAAACCGCATCTGGCTCGGGCGCACCGTCGGCATCGGGGTCATCACGGCCGAAGACGCCATCGCCATCGGACTCTCAGGGCCGGCGCTGCGCGGCTCGGGCGTCGCGTGGGACGTGCGCAAGAGCGCGCCCTACGCGGCCTACTCGGAAGTCGACTTCGACATCCCCGTCGGCGAGAACGGCGACACATACGACCGCTACCTCGTCCGCCTCGAAGAAATGCGCCAGTCACGCCGCATCATCGAGCAGGCGCTCAAGCAGATGCCGGACGGGCCGGTGATGGGGAAGGTTCCGAAGATTATCAAGCCGCCCGTCGGTGACTACTATCATTCGATTGAAGGCCCGAAAGGCGAGATCGGCTGCTACCTCGTCTCGGACGGCTCCTCGCGACCGTACCGCGTGCGCGTCCGCCCGCCGTGCCTCATCAACTTGCAGGCGCTCCGGCAGATGTGCGTCGGCCACCTCGTCGCCGACGTGGTCGCCATCATCGGCACGCTCGACATCGTGCTCGGCGAGATTGACAGGTAGCTGTCAGCGTTCAGCAGTCAGCTTTCAGCTTTTTGTCCGCCGCCGAAATGAATCGTTGCGTCGTCAGTCGGTTGCCGGGCTGATGACGAAAGCTGACTGCTGAACGCTGAGTGCTGAATGCTCAAAGTTCTTCGCCTCCCCGTTCGGAAGTTGACGCGCGAGGCGTTCGCGCCTTACGGGGTCGTGATTGACAGTCGCGGGTCGGTCGAGATTGACCTCGGCGGCGGCGCGCCCGCGATGACGGGCGCGACCTCCGAGCGCAGAGAGTTTCGCTTCGAGTTCATGGCGCGACACCTTCGGACGATGCAGGTCTTCTCGCCGCTCGCCTCGTCGCGCGCCGTCATCTGCGTCGCGCCGCCGACCGAAGGCGACGCGCCCGACCCCGAAGCGGTCGTCGCTTTTCTCGTCGCCGGGCGTCTGCCCTACGCCTATCACAAGGGCACTTGGCACACGCCGCCCTTCGCCGTCGGCGACTGGTACTCGTACCTCGTCGTCGACCGCGCGGGCACGCTCGAAGACGACTACGAGCTGGTTGATTTGAAGGCCGCCTGCGGGTGCGTCTTCGAGATTGACGTTCGAGCAACTGACTTCGCATGAACATGCTGTCACTCCTCTTCGCGCCGCCCAACGTGATTGACGATTTGCTGACGCGCGTCTTCAGCCCGCAGACTGTCAACAACGTCGTCTGGCCCTTCATTCAAATCGGCGCGGTCGTCACGGCCGTCGCCGTCTGGGCGGCCTACGCGACCTACCTTGAGCGCAAGATTTCGGCCTTCATGCAGGCGCGACTCGGCCCGATGCGCGTCGGCAAGTGGGGGCTTTTGCAGCCCATCGCCGACGCCGTTAAGCTCTTGACGAAAGAAGACTTAACGCCCGACAAGGCCGACCCTTACATCTTCAAGTTCGCGCCCTACATCTCGGTCGTCGCCGCCTTCTTAGTCTTCGCCGTCATCCCCTTCGCGCCCGACTGGGGCGTGATTACGGACGTCAACATCGGGCTGCTCTTCGTCCTCGCAATCTCTTCGGTCGGCGTGCTCGCGCTCATCCTCGCCGGGTGGTCTTCCAACTCGAAGTACGCCCTCTTGGGCGGCCTCCGCTCGTCGGCGCAGATGGTCTCGTATGAAGTGGCGATGGGCCTCTCGCTCATCGGCGCGCTCATGTTCGCGCGCACGCTCAGCCTGTCCGGCATCGTGCAGGCGCAAGGGTTGGACTCGACTTGGTACTTGCTCTACCAGCCGCTCGGACTCGTCATCTTTCTCCTGAGCGGGATTGCCGAGAACAACCGCGCGCCGTTCGACTTGCCCGAGGCCGAGTCGGAACTCGTCGCGGGCTTCCACACAGAGTATTCGGGGATGCGCTGGTCGCTCTTCTTCATGGCCGAGTATGCGGCGATGATAGTCGTCGCGGCCGTCGCCACGACCGTCTATCTTGGCGGCTGGTACTTCCCCGGCGTCTGGCGTCTGACCGAGGCGCGCGGTTATCACGCGCTCTACGTCCTCATCGGTCTCGTCGTCTTCAGCGTGAAGATGGCGATACTTCTTTACCTCTACTTCTGGCTGCGCTGGACGTTCCCGCGCTACCGCTACGACCAGTTGATGGACTTGGGCTGGAAGTGGATGATACCGGCGTCGCTACTGAACATCATCTGGACGGCGTTCGCCATCTTCACCGTGCAGGCGCTCGACGGATGGCGCGGGCTAGACACGGTCGAGTCGATTCATCGCGGCCTGAATCTGACGGGGGCGGGGAAGGGCGTGATGATCGCCTTCGGCGTCGCGGGCCTCTTCGTCGCGGCCGCGATGCTGTCGCTGTTCAACCGTAATTCGCGCGACTTCAACTTGAAGAAACAGCGCCGGCAGATACGTCTCGTCAGCGTCCCGCGCGCGGCCGCGCCGGCCGCCGCGCCAGCGCCCGCGCAACCCGCACCGAGCGAAGGGTGATTTAAGGAGTTACTTATGCCGTTAGTACATGTGCCGAAGCCGACGTGGCGGGAGAAGCTGAAGAGGTTCTTCCTCGTGGACTTGATAGCGGGGCTGAAGCTGACCCTGAAGTACAACATCGCCGCGTTCACCGACAAGGACGCCGTCGGGGGGCGGGGCATCTACACCGAGCAGTACCCGAAGGTGCGCCCCAACGTCGCGCCGCGCTTCCACGGCGCGCCGCGCCTGAACATGGACCCGGAGACGCACGAGAGTTTGTGCATCGCCTGCAACCTCTGCGCGCTGGCCTGCCCCGAGGACTGCATCGACGTCATCGCGATGGACATCGACATCATGACGGCCGGCAAGCCGCGCAAGAAGAAAGTCCTCGACGAATTCATCTTCGACACCTCGCGCTGCATGTTCTGCGCGCTCTGTCAGGAGGCGTGCCCGACCGCGTGCCTCGAACTCACGCAGGACTTCGAGCTGGCGACCTACTCGCGCGGCGGCTTCGTCTGGAATCGACAGATGCTCGAACAGGGTCGGGAGCAGCCCAAGTACGAAGCCTGACAGTGTTCAGTGTTCAGTTTTAGTTTTCAGCAGGTAACAGCTTGAGTGATGGGCTGGCCTGCCGAAGACGGAGAACTGAAAACTGAAAACTAAAAACTGAAAACTGAGCACTATGATTTTAAGCGGCTGGGAAGCGGTCTTCTTCTGGGTGTTCGCGGTGGCGGCGCTGGTGGCGGCGTTGCTGATGATTATGGCGCGCAACGCCGTTCACTCGGCGCTGTTCCTCATCTCGACGCTCGTGGCCGTCGCGGCGCTCTTCATCCTGCTCGGCGCGGAGTTCATCGCGGGCGTGCAGATTTTGGTCTACGTCGGCGGCGTGATGGTGCTGTTTTTGTTCGTCGTCATGCTCGTCAACGTGAGCGCAGAGGAGCGCGGGCGCGAGGAGCTATTTAACAGCCCCCGGCAGGTCGGGGCGGCGATATTCTTCCTGCTGCTGCTCGTGCTGGGCCTCATCTTCGCCGTCAACAGCTCGGCCCCGCGTTTCCGCGCGGGCGCGCGTTTCGACCGCGACCTCGAAGCGGTCGCCGCCGAGCAGAGGGACGCGCGCGCCGAGCGCGACCGTGGCTTGCGCCGCGCGGCGACCAACACCTCGCGCCTCTCGGACGACACGCAGTTGGTCGGCGCGAGCCTCTACCGCTACGGCGGGCTGCCGTTCGAGATAGCGAGCGTGCTGCTGCTCGTCGCCATCGTCGGCTCGGTGCTTCTGGCGCGCACGCAGAGGCAGGAGAGCGCGTCGGACGACCTCGACCCGAGTGTGAAGGCCGAAGGACGGATTGAGTAAAACATGAGAGAACTGCTTAGCCCTGCGCTCGCCCTTTTGTTGCAGGACTCGCCGCTTGAGAACGTGCGGCAGAGTTTGCTCTACCCGGACACGGCGAAGTTCCTCATCATCGGGGCCTTGCTCTTCGTCATCGGCATCGCGGGCGTGCTCACGCGGCGCAACATCATCGTCATCTTCATGTCGGTCGAGCTGATTCTCAACGCCGCGAACCTCAACTTCATCGCGTTCGCGCGCTACTGGCAGGACGTGGGCGGCACGAGCGCCGTCGCCGGGCAGGTCTTCACGGTCTTCATCATCGTCGTCGCGGCGGCCGAGGCCGCCATCGGACTCGGCATCGTCATCGCGCTCTACCGCAACCGCGAGACCATCTTCGCGGACAAGATTGACCTTCTCAAGTGGTGAGCAGGCAGTTTTCAGTTTTCGGTTTTCAGTTTTCAGTAAACGCAGGCGCGCATCTCGTCTGCTGACTGAAACAGAAGGCTGAAAACTGAAGACTGAAAACTGAAAACTATGTATCGCTACATCTGGCTCATCCCCCTTCTGCCGCTGCTCGGCGCGGCGATTAACGGGCTTCTGGGGCGCAAGTTCCGTTTCTCGGAGAGGACGGTCGGCGTGGTCGCCGTCGGGTCGGTGGCGCTCGCCTTCCTCATCGGCGTCGCGGCCGTCGCCTCTTACGCCTCAAACGTTTGGCCGCGCGCCTACGTGACGAGCGAGGAGGGCGGCTTCCCCTACAGTCACACTTGGATTCCGGGCGGCGCGGTGGAGATAACCGAGGGGCTCGACGCGGCGCGCACGCGCGAGTCGGTCGGCATCAACCCGCGCCAGCACAGCGAACTCGCGCCGCCCGCCGCCGAGCTCTCGAAGGGCATCAACCCCGTGCAGCACAGCGAGCTTCGCGCGCCCGCGTCGCAAGACGAAACGTCGCGCGCCACGGCCGCGCGCGGCGCGGTGCTCGACGTCGAGTGGAGCTATCAACTCGACGCGCTCTCGTCCATCTTCATCCTCATCGTCACGGGCGTCGGGCTTTGCATCTTCGTCTTTGCCACCGGCTACATGCACGGCGACCCCGGCTTCTACCGCTTCTTCGCCTACCTCGGACTCTTCATGTTCTCGATGCTCGTCCTCGTGATGGGGTCGAACTTCATGATGATGTTCGTCGGGTGGGAGGGCGTCGGGCTCTGCTCGTACCTTCTAATCGGTTACTACTTCGACCGCAAGGAGGCGGGCGACGCCTCGCGCAAGGCTTTCATCACGAACCGCATCGGCGACTTCGGCTTTGCCTTGGCCGTCTTCGGCGTCATCGCCACCTTCGGGACGACGCAGTACACCGGCGTCTTCGAGCAGGCGCGCACCTTCCCAATCGAGCTTATCGGGACGTGGGGCATCATGTCTTGGCTCGCGCTCGGACTCTTCGTCGGCGCGGCCGGTAAGTCCGCGCAGATACCCTTGTACGTCTGGCTGCCCGACGCGATGGCCGGGCCGACGCCCGTCTCCGCCTTGATTCACGCGGCGACGATGGTCACGGCCGGCCTCTACATGGTGACGCGCACGAACGTCATCTTCCAGCACTCGCAGACGATGATGCTCGTCGTCGCCTCGGTCGGCGCGCTCACGGCCATCTTCGCCGCGACCATCGGCATCACGCAGAACGACATCAAGAAAGTCCTCGCCTACTCGACCGTCTCGCAGCTCGGCTTTATGTTTCTGGCCTGCGGCGTCGGCGCGTTCGTCATCGGCATCTTCCACGTGATGACGCACGCCTTCTTCAAGGCGCTGATGTTCCTCGGCGCGGGCAGCGTCATCCACGCCATGCACCACGAGCAGGACATGCGGCGGATGGGCGGCCTGAAGAAGTACATGCCGAAGACCTACTGGACGTTCTTCGCGGGCTGGCTCGCCATCTGCGGCATCATCCCGTTCTCGGGCTTCTGGTCGAAGGACGAGATTCTGTGGAACGCGGCCTCGACCGAGTACGTTCCGGGCGGCTGGCTGCTGTGGCTCGTCGCCACCATCGCGGCGGCCTGCACGGCCTTCTACATGACGCGCCTGATGGCTCTGACCTTCTGGGGCAAGGAGCGCTTCCTCGAAGTCCCGGCCGGCGGGCAGGCCGACGAGGCGCACGCGCAGGCTTACGCCGACGGCGAGGAGCCGCACCGCGCGGCCGACCCCTCGGTCGCGGACCGCCCGCACCACGGCCCCGAAGAGCGCGTCGGCGCGGCGCACGTCTTCGAGGCGGCGGATAAGGGGGAGACCGAGCACCTCGGGCCGG
>DASUNL010000142.1:0-4540 GCA_036277175.1 Pyrinomonadaceae bacterium
CACTCGTCACTTAAAATGAGAGGGGCGCGGTCTTCCCCCAGTTGAGACCGCGCCCCTCTTATTTTCTGCCCCCTCGCAGAAAAATTTTAGGTGAGGACAGTTTGTCCGAGCCGCCCTGAATCTTTGAGTGCGATTCGGGGAGCAACCCCTCTCTGCCGAAAAGTTGCTCCCCGAACCTGCGACCTTCCGAAGAGTCCGCCACCCCGACAGAAGCAGACCCCCGGAGATCACAGCCCACCGCGCCTAAAAGGTTTAAGGGTGGCGCTGGCATGAGCTGTCTGAGGCCATCCCTGTCGGGGTTGACCTCTGAACGGCGCCCCCACCGTTCATATGTTCAGACCTTACCCGCACAGACTTGAGAAAAACTTGAGGTTGGAAAAGAAATTTTTTGACGCGGCGCGGGGACTGCGACAAAGCCCGTCTTTTCAACACTTTTGCGCGCTCGACTCAGGACGAAATATTTTTTCGTCCCTGCTCTTTCAAACCGTCGCCGACCAGCCGGACGCCGAAGACGAAGACGAAGATGGCGACGGCCGGGGCGAGCAGAAGCATTGGCTGCTCGGCGAGCAGGTTGATGTCCGAGGCCGCCGCGAGCATGTTCCCCCAACTCGGCTCAGGCTCCTGCACGCCGACGCCGAGGAAGGAGAGCGAAGTCTCCGCGAGCAGGAACGCGGGCAGCACGAGCGTCGCCTGCACGACGAGCGGACGCGCCGCGTTCGGCAGGATGTGTCGAAACAGGATGCGCGTCTTCGTCAGCCCGAGGCTCTCGGCCGCAAGCACGTACTCCCTCTGCTTGAGCGTCAGCACAAGCCCGCGCGCGAGCCGCGCCGTCTCGGCCCAGCCGACGACGACAAAGATTCCAACCAGCAGAAGCGCCGCGCGACCCGGCGGGAGTTCGAGCGGGAAGGCCGCGCGCGCGGCGAGGATGATGATGAGCGTCGGGAGAGACATCATCACGTCGGCGACGCGCATCAAGAGAGCGCCCGTCCCACGCCTCGCGTAGCCCGCGACGACTCCGACGACGATTCCGACGAGGCACGCCAGAATCGTCCCCAACGGCCCGACCAGAAGCGTGAAGCGCGACGCCACGAGCAGACGCGAGAAGCGGTCGCGCCCGAGAGCATCAGTTCCCAAAAGGTAAACGCGCGGCGCGTCCGCACCTCCGTCGGCCTTCACGCCGAACAGGTGTATGTCAGTCGGCAGTAAGCCGAAGAGCTTGTAACGATAGCCGCGCTGGAAGAGCGCGAGCGTGTAGGCGCGCGAAGAGTCTTCTTCGTAGATGCGTCGGAGCGGGTCGGAGAGCTTGCGCCGGTAAAGAAAGGGGCGCGCGTGCCAACGACCCTCACGGTCTTGCAGGCGTATGGAGACGGGCGGCGACATCGGCTCGCGCCTCGACTGCGCGCGGTAATCGTTCGGCGCGATGAAGTCCGCGAAGACCGCGATGAGGTAGAAGGCCGCGACCACGCACAACCCCACGCGCAATTTTCTATTCGACCGTCTCAAGCGTTGCGTCCCCGTCACTCCCTCAATCAATTCGCGCGCGCGCCGAGTTCCGCCGCCCTCGCGCTCGCTTTCTTCTCCGCGCTCGCCACGCGCGGGTCGTTCAGGTGAAGCAGAACGTCCGCGACGAGGTTGCCGACGAGGACGGCCAGAGATGTCGCCAGCACGATTCCCATCAACAGCGGCACGTCGCGCGCGCGCACCGCCGCGACGCTCAACTGCCCGACACCCGGCCAGCCCAAGACGGTTTCGACTATCACCGAACCGCTCAACGCGCTGCCCAAAGAGAACCCGAAGACCGTAATGACTGGATTGAGCGCCGCCCTCATCGCGTGCCGCACGAGCACCACGCGCTCTCTCAAACCCTTCGCGCGCGCCAACTGCACGAAGTCTTCGCGCAGAGCTTCGCCGAGTCCGTCACGTACCTGCGCCAGAAAAATCGCCACGAGCGGCGCGGCCAGCACGACGGCCGCCAGCAAGAATCTCAACACCGTGCCGCCCGCGCCGCCCGACTCGAACAGCGCCCAACGCGCCGCCAAGACGAGCGCCACGAGTGCGAGGACGATGCGCGGCGTGGACGAAGCCGTCAACTCAAGCGCCGCGCTCAGGCGGTCGGCCCATGAGCCGCGCCTTCGCGCCGCCGCGACGCCGAGCGAGAAGGCGACGACGAGCGAGAGCAGCAGCGCGGCCGCGCCGAGCGCGAGCGTGCGCGCGAGTCTCGGCGCGAGGAGCGAGCCGACCGAAGTTTGAAAATAGATTGACGTGCCGAGGTCTCCGCCGAGCGCGCTCGTCAGCCAGCGCGCGTAGCGGACGTGGAAGGGGCGGTCGAGGCCGTGTATCGCGCGGAGTCGTGCGAGCGATTCGGCGGAGACGCGCGGGTCGTCGTAGACTGCCGAGACGGCGTCGCCCCCGGCCGCGCCGAGGAGCGCGAACGTCAGGAGCGTGACGGCGAAGAGTACGACGATGCCTTGCGCGAGTCTTGAGACGAGAAGTGCGAGCATGCTCCCTTTCGCGCCTGTGAAAGTTGAATGCGGCGCAGCGCGGCCGTCGCGCAGTATATCAACGCTCGCGCCGTTTCAAACGCTTTTAGTCAGACCCTCTAGACAACCGCCCCGCGTTCATGCTCCAATCCCGGCGGCCAACTGCCCGCGCCCGCGCGAGCAGTTTTCAATCAACGCTCACCCACGGACGAATTAAAAATGACGCCCCCGACACCCTTACGAAGAAACGCGCTCGCACTCGTCTTTCTTTCTCTCTTCGTCTACTCCTGCGGACAGCAACCCGCGCCGACGGTTCAGAACACACAGCCCGAACAGCGGCGCGAGCGGACGGTCGGCTCGCGCGGCGGCACGCTTAGTTATCGCCTGACCTCCGCGCCCAAGACGCTCAACCCCGTCCTCGCTTCAGACGAGGCGTCGTTCCTCGTCGCGTTCTTCTTGACAGGCGCGCGGCTCGTCGAGTTCGACCACGACGCGCAACGCTACGTCCCCGGCCTCGCCGAAAGTCATCGACTGCTCGACGACGGACGAACAGTCGAATTGACGCTCCGCGACGGCGTGAAGTTCTCCGACGGGCACGCGCTGACGACCGAGGATGTCGTCTTCACACTGCGCTCGGTCTACGACGAGAAGTCAGGCTCGACCGTCATCCGTAGCGGCTTGCTCATCGGCGAGCGCCCCATCGAGGCGCTCGCGCTCGACGCGCGCCGCATGCAGCTCGTCTTTCCCGACCGCGTCACCGTCCCCGAAAGCTTTCTTTCCAACATCGCCGTCGTCCCGCGCCACGCGCTCGAAGCCGCTTTCAACGCCGACGCCGAGCGCAACGCCTTCCGCGAGGTTTTCGGCGCGGGCGCAGACCCGAAATCAATCGTCACGGCCGGCGCGTTCGCCTTCGAGTCCGTCACGCCCGGCGAGCGTTACGTACTGCGCCGCAACCCGCACTATTGGAAGCGCGACTCGGCGGGGACGCAGCTTCCCTATCTCGACAGTCTCGCCCTCGAAGTCGTCGCCGACGCGAACGCCGCCGTCACACGTCTCGGCGAGGGCAGTCTCGACATGGTTGACCGCGTCCGCCCGTCTGACTTCGCCGCGCTTCGCACGACGCCGGGGCGCGTGCGCGCCGTTGACCTCGGGCCGGGTCTTTCGACCGACTATTTTTTCTTTAACCTCAACGAGGACGAACGGGCGGGCCGCGCCGAGTCGAACCCTGTGAAGCTCTCTTGGTTCAAGGACGCGCGCTTTCGCCGCGCCGTCGCGCACGCGATTGACCGGCAGTCGATTGCCGAGGGCGTCCTCCAAGGGCTCGCCACGCCTCTCTACGGCTTCGTCTCGCCCGCCAACAAGCAGTGGCGGGCCGAAGACACCGCGCGCCCGGAGTTCGACGCCGCGCGCTCGCGCGCGCTGCTCGCCGAAGCTGGTTTTCAGACGCGCGGGACGCCGGACGCGCCCGAGCTTTTCGACGCGCAGGGCAACCGCGTCGGGTTCACACTACTCGTCCCGCAGGAGAACGAGCCGCGCGTGAAGATGGCCGCCGTCGTGCAGGAGGACTTGTCGAAGATAGGCATCCGCGTACAGGTTGCGCCCGTCGAATTCAACGAGGTGCGGCGACGCACGCTCCAAAGCTTCGACTACGACGCCGCATTGCTCGGCTCGGCCTCAACCGACTTCGACCCTTCTTCGATGGCCTCAATCCTAAGCAGCTCAAGCGCAGAGCACCAGTGGCGTCCGTCGCAGGCGAAGCCCGCGACCGAGTGGGAGGCACGCATCGACGAGCTTTTGGCCGTGCTTGCGCGCGAGCCTGACGAGGCGCGGCGGCGCGGCGTTTTCCGCGAGATACAGGCGATTCTCGCCGAGCAGATGCCCGTCGTCCCGCTCGTCTCGCGCCACATCGCGTGCGCCGCAAATGAGCGCGTCGGCAACCACCGGCCGAGCATCGTCTTCCCCTTCTCGATGTGGAACGCCGAAGAGTTGTACGTCAGACAGTGAATCGTCAAACGTAAATCGCGAATAGGGGTTGAGAGAAAGCCCGCCTTGAGTCTGAA
>DASUNL010000143.1:0-5856 GCA_036277175.1 Pyrinomonadaceae bacterium
CACCGTTGCAACTGCATGTTACTGAACTTCCACGCGGACTGTCAAGTTGATTATTTTCGGAGGTTTTCGGGCCGCGAAAGGCAGGTCTGGAAGGCTTTGCTCTGAGTTCCAGTTTTGGCTCTTCGAGTTCCAGTTTAAAAGGCGGGCCGCGTTGGCCCGCCTCTCGACTGTCGTTAGCTGTCGTCGGCAAAAACCTTTCGGGCCGCACTCAGGGCGACGCGACGACGATGATTCTGTTCTCCACGCTGCGCACGCCACGGACGGCGTAGGCGAGCCGTTCGGCCTTCGCCTTTATCGCGTCGGTCTTGACCGCGCCCGTCAGCGTCGCCTTGCCTTCGACGACGATGCCCGTCACGCCCGACTCGAAAATCTCCGCGTCCTTGCGGAACGCATCGTCGAGGCGCGTCTGGACGGCCATGTCGTCTGAGCCGCTCGAAGCCGGGGGAGCGGAGGCGGGCGGCGGGGCGGTCGTAGTCGTCGTGGTCGTCTCGACGGGCGCGGGCTGTGTGACGACGATGGGCGCGGGCTGCGTGATGACGATGGGCGTCGGCTGTGTCGTGACGGGCTGCGGCGCGACGACGGGCTGCTGCGCCACGGCCGGCGTCGGCTGCGTGCCGGTGCGGACGTTAACGTTGGTCGTCGAGTCGTCGCCTCGGTTCATGAGGAAGAGGAAGATGATGGCCGTGGCGGCGATGGCCGCGAGCGCGACGGCCGCGACCATGCCGGCCGAGAAGCCTTCGCGCCGTTCGGGCGCGCGGACGGTCTGCTGGTGGTACACCTCGCGCCGCTCGTTCGGCGTCTCGACCACGACGCGGCTGCGTCGCTGCTCTTCTTCTTCATAAGACATAAAAGGTCATCTCCTCGGCGTGAAATAATGTTGTCGGACGGCGGCCCGTGTGAACTGTCGGCGAGGTGAAAACTTCGGCGTGCCCGGCCGCGTCGGAAGTCGGAAGTGAGGGGCTTCGCGACGTAAGCACGTCGCGAAGCCCCTCATCCCTTGCGAGGTCTCCTTAGAAGCGCCTGCGCGTGCGTCGCTGGCTGCGGCGGTAGAGGTAGCCCCCGCCCGCGCCGGCTGCCGCGCCGACGATGGCCGCGCGCTTGCCGCCGACCGCGCCGCCCACACCCGCGCCGAGCGCCGTGCCGCTGGCGACCGTGCCGATGGTGCGCGTGCGTCCTTTAAAGTGACGACGTGCGGCGCGACGGTTAAAGGCGTACAGCCCCGCGCCGCCCGCGCCGATGGCCGCGCCCTTCTTGCCGCCGATGAGTCCGCCGGCCAAAGCGCCGCCGCCGATGATGGCGGCCGTCCGCGCCTTACGCCCGAAGCGCGAGCGACGACGGCGATCCTGTCCCAAGGTCTCGGGCACGATGGCCGTCAGCAAAAACATAAGGCAAATCAAAGTCGCGAAAACTCTCTTCATCAGTTCGCCTCCCTCGTCTTAACAGGTCTCGATGCACGTCAAATGAAAGTGTTTAGGAGAGATGCACGCGAGGTCAGTCTGCAAACATCATTCCCCGCGACGCGGAAGCCGGGCGGACGGCGCAGAGGCTTTGAAATCAAGCGTTTGACGACCAGACCACGACTCGACGACGGCTGCCGACTTGTCTCCCATGATACCACCAAACGCCCGCGCGCGTACTGATTCGATGCTTCGGCCGCGCCTGAAGGGGGAGGCGACGGGCCTTTCCTCCTCGGTCGCGAATCGTCAACGGGGAAGGCATCTTTTATAATCGCGCGCATGAAGACAGCCGTCATACATCATCCCGTCTACGAAGAGCACGACACGGGGCCCGGACACCCGGAGACGCCGGCGCGCTACGCGGTCGTGATGGAGGCCCTGCGCGGCGACGCGGAGTTGTGGTCGGGGCTGCTCGAAATCGAAGCGCCGCGAGCGCCGCGCGGCGAAGTGCAGGCGTGCCACACGCCGCAGCACTTCAAACGCATCGAGCGCGCCGTCGCCGAAGGCTTAGGCTACCTCGACGCCGACACCATCATCTCGATGGACTCGCTCGAAGCGGCTCTGCGCGGCGCGGGCGCAGGGATACGCGCCGTCGACGCCGTCATGTCGGGCGAGGCGCGCAACGCCTTCCTGCCCGTGCGCCCGCCCGGACACCACGCGACGCAGGAGCGCGCGATGGGCTTCTGTCTTTTCAACACGGCGGCTGTCGCCGCGCGCTACGCGCAGAGACGTTACCCGAAAGAGGTCGAGCGCGTCGCCGTCCTCGACTGGGATGTGCATCACGGCAACGGCACGCAGGGGATTTTCTACGACGACCCCACGGTCTTCTTCTTCTCCGCGCACCAGTACCCTTGGTATCCGGGCACGGGCGCGCGCGGCGAGACAGGGATAGGGCGCGGGCGCGGCTACACTTTGAACGTCCCGCTTCGCGCGCGCACGCCCGCGGCCGAACACCGTCGCGCGTTCGAGGCCGCGCTCTCCGACATCGGCGCGAAGTTTCGTCCCGACTTCATCATCCTCTCCGCGGGCTTCGACTCGCACGTCGCCGACCCGCTCGGCGAGCTTTCGCTCGAAGACGACGACTTCGTCGCGATGACGCGCGCCGTCAAGACGTGGGCCGAAGAGACGTGCGGCGGCCGCCTCGTCTCCTGCCTCGAAGGCGGCTACAACCTGCGCACGCTCGGCGCGACCGTCCGCGAGCACGTCCGCGCCCTCGCGGAATAAGCGGGACGCGCTTTCGAGAATTTAGACCGTCGCATTTCGAGAATGACGGGCGCGCTTCGAGAATAAGACGGGTGCGCTTCTCGATGAGAGACGCGCTGCCGGTCTGTCCCGCTCACACGTCACCTGTCGGCGCGCGCACGGAACTTCAAACGCTCCGCGTGCGTTGACGCTCTCTAGGTACACTTCGATGACCGCGCTGACTTACAGGGAGTTGCTCGCGGGCAACCGCTCGTTCCGCTGGCTGTGGGCGGGGCAGGTGGTTTCGGAGCTGGGCAACTGGTTCAACTTCATCGCCGGACTCGGACTCGTGCGCGCCGTGACGGGGGCCGCGCCCGAGGCGACGGCCATCCTCGTCGTCCTCCGCCTCGCGCCGTTCGCCATCTTCGCGCCGCTCGCCGGGGCGCTCGTCGACCGCCTCTCGCGCCGCACGGTGATGATCGTGTCCGACGCGGCGCGCGCACTCTTCGCGCTCGGCTTCCTCTTCGTCCGCACGGCCGACGACCTCTGGATCGCCTACGCCTGCACGCTCGCCTCGACGCTTCTGGCCGCGCTCTTCGATGGCGCGCGCAACGCTTCAGTCCCGAACGTCGCGGGCGAGCGCGGACTTCTGGCGGCGAACGCCCTGATGTTCTCGTCGCGCTTCCTTCTGATGACCATCGGCTCGGCGCTCGGCGGCGCGGCGACGCTCTGGTTCGGATACGAAATAGCCTTCGTCGTCAACGCCCTGTCGTTCATCGTCTCGGCCTACACGGTCTGGCTCATACGCGAAGAGGACACGCGCGAGGCTGCGGGCGCGGACGGCGCGCAGACGCGCGCGACGCGCACGAGTTTTCTCGCCGACGTGGCCGAGGGCTGGCGCTTCATCGCGCGCCATCCGCTCGTCGCGGCCATCATCGGCATCAACATCCTGTGGGCGACGGGCGGCGGGTCGGGCAACTTGATTTACGAACGTCTGGGCGGAGTGGTCTTCGCGGGCCGTGGCGGCTTGGAGGGCGACGCGGGCGTGGCGGCCGTCTACACGGCGGTCGGCGCGGGCCTCTTCCTCGGGATGATTCTGGCGCGCAGGGTCGGCGCGCACGTCGAGTTGCGCGGGAGGACGGCCGGCTTCATGGGCTGGACAATCATCCTGCACGGGCTTCTCTTCGCGGCCGCGGGCTTGATGCCTTCGCTGTGGCTCGCGTGCCTGATGCTTTTGCTCTCGCGCGTAATCATCGGCGTCGAGTTCGCGGTGCAGGAGACTTTGCTCATGCGTCTTATGCCCGACCGTCTGCGCGGGCGCGTCTCGACGACCGACCGCGCGGCCGAAATCATGATGATGAGCGTCTCGACGGTGGCCGCCGGCTGGCTGCTGAAGTCCTACATGACGCCGCGCGCTCTGACCGTCGTGTCGGGCCTGCTGTCGGCCAGCCCCGGCGTGCTCTGGCTCTTGCTCTTCGCAGCCGGAAGGCTGAAGATGCCGCGGACGACCGAGGATTTCAGATTGCAGCAAGCGGACTCGGAAGCGGACGACGGCGCGGCGACGATTGACGAAAGCGCGTCTGTCATCAAGCGTCAGGCGGCGGCGACGAAGCTGGAATCAGAGATTTGAAATCCGAGATTTGAAGTTTTGAAATTCGAGATTGTGGGGTGCGGAGTTGAGTAAGATTGGAGAGGCTTGGTCAGGAGTCGCGGAGGCGTCGAGGGTCGTGCGCGGTTGGCTGCGGCGCGTGATGCCGCGTGTGGCCGTCGCGGCCGGTGCGCTCCTCGTCCTCTGGCTCGTCGTCGCCGGCACGCGCTTTAACGAGACGCCGCTCGACAACCTCTTAGACACGCTCACGTTCTGCGTAGTCTTTTTCACCTTCCTCTACTTCGGCGCGCGTGCCCTCCTGTGGGCCAAGCGGAAGCTTCTGTGGCGCGTCCGCCGACGGCTCATCGTCACGTATCTCTTCGTCGGGCTGACGCCCATCGTTCTGCTCGTCATCCTCGGCGCGTTCGCCGTCTACATCGCCGCCGGGCAGGCCATGGCGCGCATCGTCACGACGCAGGTCGGCGCGGCCGAGCGGCGTGCGCTCGCCCACGCGCGCGCGCTCGCCGAAGACTTCGCGCGGCTGCCCGCGAACGCGAGCGACGAAGAGGTGCGCGCATGGCTCGACGCACGCGCCTCGGCGCTTCAGCCGTCTCTGCCCGGCGCGCGCGTCGCCGTGTGGCGCGCGGGCGGTGTGCGCGCGGGCGCGTACGAAGAGTCGGGCAAAGTGGGACAGACTTCGGAGGCGGAGTTCGTGAGCGCGCCCGCCGAGGGCGAGGCGACGCGCGGCGTCGGCGACGACGAGACGCCCATGGGCGCGCCGCTCCCTTCGTGGCTCGAAGGCGAGGGCGAGTGGTCGGGCTTCGCCTTTCTGCCGCCGCGCACCGAGGGCGAAACCTTCGGCTCGCCTTCGGTGCGCGCGCTCGTGCGCAGGGAGGTGCGCGGTCGCGGCGTGGCCCTCCACGTCGTCGTCCCCGTCAGCCGCGCGCTCGTCGCGCAACTGCGCGAGACGACGGGCATCACCGTCCGCCCCTACTTCGTGGGGGCCGACGAGCTGGTCGTCGAGTCGGGCGACGACGGCAGCCTCAACATCAAGTCGCGCGGCACGCGCGAGGGCGGCGGCGTGAAGCTCGGCCCGACCACGCAGACGGGCGACGCGACGCGGCGCGCGCGCGAAGACTCGGAGCGCGTAGACCAGTTCGGCGAACGGCTCGAACCGGGCAGTTCCTACTTCGTCGTGCTGCCCTCGACGAACTGGGCGACGGGCAAGGCCGACACGCGCCTCTCCTTCATGTTCAACTTCTCGGGCCAAGAGGCGCGGCGGCAACTTCTGGGGACGACGGGCGTCGGGCGCGTCCTCCAACAAATCCTCGCCATCATCGCCGTCACCTTCCTCGTCCTCGAACTCATCGCGCTGATGGCGGCGGCGTGGATGACGCGCGCCGTCACCGGCATGGTGCACAAGCTCCACCTCGCGACCGAGTTCGTCAAGCGCGGCGACTTCTCTCGCCGCATCAGCTCGCGCTCGTCCGACCAGTTGGGCGACTTGGCCCTCGCCTTTAACGAGATGTCGGCCAACATCGAGACGCTTCTGGCCGAGCGCGTCGAGCACGAGAGACTTGAGCGCGAGCTGGAAATCGCGGCCGAGGTGCAGGCGCAGCTCTTCCCGCG
>DASUNL010000144.1:0-4027 GCA_036277175.1 Pyrinomonadaceae bacterium
TCGCGACCGTCATGCGAAACTCCGGCCCGCCGTCGAGGCTCAGGCGCGCGGTCGGCTTCTCGAAGGCGAGCGTCGCGCGAAGGGCCGCGAGCGCGAACGTCAACTTCCCGCCGAGCGCGCCCGCGCCGCCGCCCGCGATGAGCGCCGAGGCCGCGCCCTCCTTCACGCGGCGGATGACCTCGCCGCCCATCCCGAACGAGGCGACGTTGAGGAAGTATCTCGTCTCCTCTTCCCCTGCGTCGTTTTTGTAAACCACGCGGCCCGCGTCCATCCTGCGCGTGCTTCCTTTGCGCAAGCGGCGCGCGGCGTCGGCTGTGCGCACGGGGATGCCGAGCGTGCGGCGGAAGTCGCCGCCCGTCCCCGACGGCAGAATCCCAAGCTCCGCGTCGCGGCCCGACGAGAGGATGCCGTCGGCGACCTCGTGAATCGTCCCGTCGCCGCCGCACGCGATGATGAAGGCGCGCCCCCCCTCTGATTCGCGGCGCGCAATCTCCGACGCCTCGCCGCGCCCCGAGGTCAACGCGCGCTCGAACGGGCCGAAGTGTCGCGCGAGGTCGGAGGCCATGCGCGGCCACGCGCGCCCCGTCGCGCCGCCGGCCGACGCGGGGTTGACGATGACGAGCGGGAGTGCGGGCATCTGTAAAGTTAAAGGTCCGAAACCTGAAATCTCAAATTTGAAATCTGAAATTTAAAATCTCAAATCTTGAATCTCAAATCTGGAATTTGAAATCTCGAATCTGAAAGCTCAGGTCTGGAAATCTCGAATCTACTGAACGTCGAAGCCGCGTCGCGTTCACGTTCGCTCTTGACGAACCGGGGAGGCGAGCGCGGGCGTCTGTTTCGCTTCGAGCGCGCGCGCCGCGCGATCCTCTTCGCCGAGTTCCGCTATCTTCGACATGACAAGCTCGCCGATCTCCTTGTAGGTGCGTAAAGACTCGCGGCGCGTGTAGAAGTCGGCGAGTTCAAGCGGGCGGCCGAAGCGCACGCGCACCTGCTCGCCGCCGCGCCAGTTCCCCAACACCTGACGGCCGAGGCGGTTGCCGAGCCCCGCGATGAAGACGGGGATGACTTGCGGCTGCGCCTCTCTGATGAGGCGGCCGACGCCGGGCTGCGGGCGCAGGTACGTGTAAGGGTCGTCGGCCTTGTTGCGCGTGCCCTCGGGGTGGAAGCCGACGACGTTGCCCGCGCCCTCGCGGCAGAGGTGCGCGAGCAGACGCATCGAGTACTTGTCGAACTCGCGCTTCTCGACCTTCGGGTTCTCGCCGCCCGAGAAGAACGGCGGGAACATCGACCACCAGCCCATCACGAAGTTGACGACGAGGCCCAAGGGCGTGTCGTAGAAGAAGCGCCCGCGGACGGGGAAGAAGAGTTGTTTGCGGAAGCGCGTGCGGCGGAAGAGCACCGTCGAGACGACGTACATGTCGAAGAACGAGCGGTGGTTGGCGACGAGCAGGACGGGTCGCCCCGTCTCTGCCGCGCGCTCGACGTGTTCCACGCCGTAGATCTGCATCAAGTTGTAAGTCGCCAGATGTATCCAGCCCGCGCCCAACTGACGCTGACAGAACGTCCAGAGACGCTTCCAGCCGCCCGCGTTCATCCGGCGCGCGAGCCGGAACGCGAAACGCTCGAAGCCGGAGAGCACCGCCCACTCTTCCGGCGTCGGGTCAGGCATAGACGCTGCTTCGTTCACGCCTTCGGCTCACTCTATCGAGAAGTACTTCGCTTCTTCGTGGTGGACGATGATGGCCGACGTCGACTGCTCGGGCACGAGCTGAAACTCGTCGCTCAGCTCGACGCCGATGCGCTCCGGGTCTAAAAGCTCGAAGAGCTTCGTCTGGTCTTCGAGGTCTGGGCAGGCCGGGTAGCCGAAGCTGAAGCGCGAGCCTTGGTAGCCCTGATGAAAGAGCTTCGCAAGCTCCGGCGCGTCGCTCCCGGCGATGCCTAGCTCTTCGCGCACGCGCTTGTGCCAGAGTTCCGCCAGAGCCTCGGCCGCTTCGACCGACAGGCCGTGGAACAGAAGATAGTCGCGATAGTTGTCGTCGCGGAAAAGCTGCTGCGCGTACTCGCTCGCGCGCCGCCCCATCGTGACGAGGTGGAAGGCCGCAACGTCCACGCGCCCCGACGCGCGCGACGCGAAGAAGTCGGCGAGGCAAAGTCTCCGCCCCTCTGGCTGACGCGGGAAGGTGAAGCGCACGCGCTCCGTGCGCTCGTCTTCGTGATAGATGATGAGGTCGTTGCCCTCGGACTGCGCCGGGAAGTAGCCGTAGACGACGCGCGGCGCGAGCAACACTTCGTCGGCGGAGCGACGCTTCAGCTCGTCGTAGGCGGGCCGCACGTGCGCCTCGACGAACGCGCGATACTCCTCCGCGCCGCGCTTCCCCTGTTTGAACTGCCACTGACCCTTGAAGAGCGCCGTCTCGTTGACGAACGAGAAGACGTCCGCGAGCGAAACGTCCTCGACGACGCGCGAGCCGTAGAAGAGCGCGCGCGGGATGGGCGCGTTCGGATTCACGTCCGAGCGCCGCGTGTGCGTCGTGTCGCCCGCTACTTTGCGCGCGCCGCGCGGCTTCGCTGTTTTCTTGATGCCGAGCTTCGCGTCCTCGCCGACTAGCTCCTCCGCGTCGTCGGCCGACGACGACGCGCCGTCGTCGCTCGTCGCCTCTCGCGCCGCGTCGCTCGCGACGGCGGCTGCCGCCGTCGCCGCGCGCGACTTCTCCGCCGACGCTTCGTCAGAGGCGGCGTCGCCGGTCAGCTTGTCCATCAGGTGCAGTCCGTCGAAGGCGTCGCGCGCGTAGAAGAGTCGGCCGCGATAGACGGGCAAGAGGTCTTCCTCGACGTAACGCCGCGTCAGCGCCGCGCCGCCCAAGACGACCGGCACGTCGATGCCGCGCTCGTTCAAGGTTTCGAGATTGTCGCGCATGATGAGCGTCGATTTGACGAGCAGGCCCGACATGCCGATGGCGTCCGCCCCGTGCTCCTCGAACGCCGAGATGATGTTGTCAATCGGCTGCTTGATGCCGATGTTGACGACGCGGTAGCCGTTGTTGGTCAGGATGATGTCGACGAGGTTCTTGCCGATGTCGTGAACGTCGCCCTTGACGGTGGCGAGCACCATCGTCCCGCGCGCCGTCGCCCCGCCCTTCTTCTCCATGAAGGGTTCGAGGAAGCGTACGGCAGCCTTCATCACCTCGGCCGATTGCAGGACGAAGGGAAGCTGCATCTGGCCGCTCCCGAAGAGGTCGCCGACCGTCTTCATGCCGTCGAGCAGGTGGTCGTTGACGATGTCGAGCGCCGAATACTTTTCGAGCGCCGCCCGCAGGCTCTCTTCGAGGCCGGGCTTCTCGCCGTCGATGATGTGACGCCTGAGCTTCTCTTCGACCGAAAGGTTCTCGTCCAACGCCCTCGTCTTCTTCGACGACACGCCCTCGAAGAGTTTGGTGAACTCGGTCAGAGGGTCGTAGACGCACACGTCGCCCTCGAAGCGTCGCCGGTCGTAGATGAGGTCGAGCGCGACTTCCAACTCGCGCTCGCCCACGCGGTTCAAGGGAAGTATCTTGCTCGCGTTGACGATGGCCGCATCCAGTCCCGCCTCGACCGCCTCGTGCAGGAAGACCGAGTTTAAGACGACGCGCGAGGCGGGCGAGAGGCCGAACGAGATGTTCGAGACGCCGAGGATGGTGTTGGCGTCTTTCAGCTCCGACTTGATGCGCCGCAGCGCGGCGATCGTCTCGGCGGCGTTGCGACGGTCTTCCTCGATGCCGGTCGAGATGGGGAGCGCGAGCGGGTCGAAGAAGATGTCGTGCGCGGGGAAACCGAGTTCGCGCGTCGTCTGCTCGTAGGCGCGGCGCGCTATTCGGAGCTTCCCGTCGGCCGTCCGCGCCATCCCCTCTTCGTCAATCGTACCGACGACGACCGCCGCGCCATACTCCTGCGCCAGCTCGATCAGCTTCTTGAAGCGCGGCTCGCCGTCCTCGTAGTTCGTCGAGTTGAGGATGCACTTGCCCCCAGCGTGCCGGAGTCCCGCCTC
>DASUNL010000145.1:0-7122 GCA_036277175.1 Pyrinomonadaceae bacterium
CGTCAAGAAGGCCGTCAAGCCGTCCGAGGCCGAAGCCGCCGCGCACGAGGCGACGGACGCGCCGCACGAGGCCGAGTCGCACGAGGCGACGGACGCCGCCGTGGTCGTGCAGCAACAGCACGCGGAGACTGACGCGCCGGAGGCCGCAGCGCCCGCGCCCGAAGTCGCCGCCCCGCGCCCCGCGCACGCGACGCCCACGCCGCTCGTCAAGCGTCTGACGCCGCCCGCGCAGCGCGCCCCGCGTCCCGAAGTCTCGACCCCGACCGACGCGCACGCACCCGCGCCCGCGCAGCAGCCGCAGCAACAACACGAAGGCGCGCAGACGAGTGCGACCGCGACCGCCGAGGCGCAAGCGCCCGCCGTCGAAGAGTTCGTGCCCGAGGTGGACGACGCCGTGACGCACTCCCCGGCCGAAGTCGCCGACGTGTCGGGCGCGCCCGAGACTGACGTCGAGCCCGCCGCCCCCGGCGCGGCGCGCGCGCAGCAGCCTGCCGCCGGACAGCAGGTCAGAAAACTTCGCATCACCGCCGAGGCTTTGAGTTCGGGCCACCTCCCCGGCATGCGCGTCAACGTCCCGCCCCCGCCGCCCTCGACGCACCCGCGAGGCCGCGAGCGCGGACGCGGCGGGCGAGGCGAGTCGGCCGAGGCCCTGCGCGGCACGCCGGGCGAAACCTCGACGCCGCAGACCACATACATACCGCCGCCGCCCGGCCCCGGCGGGCGACCGGGTCGCCCCGGCTCTCGTCGCGGCGCGGGTCGCGGCCCGCACGGACACAAGGAGCGCGGCGGACGCTTCGAGCGCGACTTCATGCCGCCGCCCAAGGCGCTCACGCCCGAGCAGCGTCTCGCGCAGTCGCTCGGCGAAGACACGCCCAAGCAGGTGCGACTCGTCGAAGGCTCGACCGTCAAGGAGTTCGCCGAAAAGCTCGGCATCAAGCCGCGCGACGTGGTGACCGTCCTCATCCAGCGCGGCGTCTTCGCCACCGTCAACCAGACGCTCGACAACGAGGTCGCCGTTGAGCTAGGCAAACGTTTCAACTTCGAGGTCTCCTTCGTGCCGTTCGAGGAGATGGTCACCGAGCAAGAGTTCGAGGAGATTATCGGCGGCGAGAACATCGAGGAGTACGAGGAGGTCGTGCGCGCGCCCGTCATCACCGTTATGGGCCACGTCGACCACGGCAAGACTTCACTGCTCGACGCCATCCGCGCGACCGACGTGGCGGGCGGCGAGGCCGGCGGCATCACGCAGCACATCGGCGCTTACAGCGTCAACGTCAAAAACCCCGACCTGCCCGAAGAGACGCGCCGCGTCGTCTTCCTCGACACGCCCGGCCACGAGGCGTTCACCATGATGCGCGCGCGCGGCGCGAAGGCGACCGACATCGTCGTCTTAGTCGTCGCCGCCGACGACGGCGTTATGCCGCAGACCATCGAGGCCATCGAGCACTCGCGCGCGGCGGGCGTGCCCATCGTCGTCGCCATCAACAAGATCGACCGCCCGGACGCCAACCCCGACCGCGTCAAGCAGGAACTCTCAGGCCACGGCCTCCAGCCGGTCGATTGGGGCGGCGAGACCGAGATGGTTTTGGTCTCGGCGAAGAAGCGCGAGAATTTGGACGTGCTCCTTGAGACCATCCTTCTGACGGCCGACATCCTGCCGAACCTCAAGGCCAGCCCGAAGCGTCTGGCGGCGGGCGTCGTCCTCGAAGCCAAGCTCGACCGTGGGCGCGGCGCGGTCGCGACGGTGCTCGTCCAGAACGGCACGCTGCACGTCCACGACCCGTTCATCGTCGGCCAGATTTCCGGCAAGGTGCGCGCGATGTACAACGACCGTGGCGAGACGATTACGGAAGCAGGCCCGGCCACGCCGGTCGAAGTCTTGGGGCTTCAGGGCGTGCCGCAGGCGGGCGACGCCTTCCAAGTCGTCTCCGACATCACGCGGGCGCAAAGCATCTCGCAGCATCGCCAGATGCAGGCCCGCCAGAGCCGCCTCGCGCAATCGACGAAGCGCGGCATCGAGGCTCTCGGCGAGAAGGAAGTCAAAGAGCTTCTGGTCGTCGTCAAGGCCGACGTGCAGGGTTCGGTCGAGGTCTTGAAATCGACGCTCACCAAACTCTCGAACGAGCAGGTCAAGGTCAAGGTCATCCGCTCGGGCGTCGGCGCGATTACGGAGTCGGACGTCCTCTTGGCGTCGGCGACGCAGGCCGGAGCTTCTTCGAGCGCGGTCGTCGTCATCGGCTTTAACGTCCGCCCTGAAGCGCGCGCGGCCGAACTCGCCAAGCAGGAGGCCGTCGACATCCGCCTCCACTCAATCATCTACAAGGTCGAGGAAGAGATACGCGCGGCGATGATCGGGATGCTCGACGCGGTCGAGCAGGAGAAGATTCTGGGCCGCGCCGACGTGCGTCAGGTCTTCAAGGTGCCGCGCGCCGGAAACGTCGCCGGCTGCATGGTCACCAACGGCGTCATCCGCCGCACGGCGCGCGCCCGCCTCATACGCGACGGCGTCGTCGCGTGGGAGGGCAACATCGGAAGTTTGCGCCGCGTCAAGGACGACGTGTCGGAAGTCCGCGAGGGCTTCGAGTGCGGCATCGGCCTTGAGAACTTTAACGACATCAAGGTCGGCGACCAGATCGAGGCCTACGTCGTCGAGAGCGTCGCGGCGACCGAGCTGACCTAAAGAACGTGTTATGCGTCGTCCCGAGAAACTCGCCGAACTCATCCGTGAGGAGGTGACGCAGATCGTCGGCTACGAGCTTGACGACCCGCGCGTCGCCTCCGTCACGGTCACCGACGTCCGCGTCACCGAGAACCTGCGCGACGCGAGCGTCTACTTCACGGTCGAGGGGACGGACGAGGAGAGGAAGGGGGCGCTCGTTGCTCTGAAGCGCGCCGCGCCTTACGTCCGCCGCCAACTCGGCATGAGTCTGAATTTGAAGTACACGCCGGAGATACACTTCGTCCGCGACTCGGTCGAGGAGTCGGCCGCGCGCGTCGAAGAGCTTTTGGCGCGGCTCGAACAGGAGGCCCGCCCCGCCCCCCACGCGGAAGGGGCGGCCGATTCCGTCGAAGAAGGAGAAAAGACAGTGGCGAGTGACGAGTGATAATCGAAAGCCGTGAACAGTCAATCGTCAATCGCGAATAGATAAAGACGGGTTCTTCCTATTCACGATTTACGATTTACGATTCACGGCCTTGCCTGTCACCCATCACTCGCCACTGCATTTAAGATGTTAAGCCAAGTCGTTGAGCTGATCGAGGCCAAGCGCCGCTTCGCGATCACCTCTCACGTCCGGCCCGACGGCGACGCGCTCGGGTCTTCCCTCGGTCTTTACTGGCTGCTGCGCGCGCTCGACAAGGACGCCGAGGTCATCATGCGCGACCCCGTGCCGCATGCCTACCAGAAACTGCCCGGCTCGTCGCTGGTGCGCGTCACCCCTTCGGTCGACCGCGACTACGACGCCGTCTTCGTCATCGAGTGCTCCGACATCTCTCGCCCCGGACTCCTCGAACTCGAACGGCAGACGGTCGTCAACATCGACCACCACTCGACGACCTCGCTCTTCGGCACGATCAACTGGATCGACTCGACCGCCTCGGCCGTCGGCGAGATGATTTACAACCTCTGCAAGGCCATCGGCGTGCGCGTGACGAAAGAGATTGCCGAGTGCGTCTACACGGCGCTCGTCACGGACACCGGAAGCTTCCACTACTCGAACACGACGGAGCGCACGTTTAAGGTCGCGTCGGAGCTTGTGCGCGCGGGCGTCAAGCCCGCGAAGATTTCGCAGGCCGTGTTCGGCAGCTACCCGTGGAGTAAAATCGCGCTGATGAGCCACGTGCTCTCGACGGCGCGGCGCGACGCGACGGGCCGCGTCGCTTGGCTGCGGCAGTCGCTCGACATGCTCGACGACGCGCACGCCAGCGACGAGGACACCGACGGGCTGGTCAACTACCCGCTCTCGTGCGCCGAGGTCGAGGCCGTCGCGTTCCTCAAGGAGTGCGCGCCGGGCGTCTACCGCACGAGCCTGCGCTCGAAGGGCGACGTCAACGTCGCGCGCATCGCCGAGCGGTTCGGCGGCGGAGGCCATCGCAACGCCGCCGGCTGCACGCTCGAAGGAAATTGGGACGAGGCCGAAGCGCAAATCGTCCGTCTGCTCGTCGAGGCCGTCGAACGCCGCTCGAACGGCGACGCGCCGGGCGCGGGGCCGAGCGACACGCGCGAGGCCGCCTGAAACACCAAGCGAATCAGTCAGGAGGAATTATGAAAAGAGACGCCCGCAAACACGCCGCGAACGCCCTGCGCGCCGCCGCCCTGCCCCTGTGCCTGTTGCTCGTGATGTTCTGCTTCGACGCCCGCCCGGCCCTCTCGCAGGGCGGCGCGGCCGCGCCGAAGTGGGAGACCGTGAAGGCCGGCGGGATGTCAATCGACATGCCCGGCAAGCCCTCCCGGCAGACGCAGACGGTGCAGTCGGCGGGCGGCCCCGTCGAAGTCCACCTCATCGGCATCGATCGCGGCAGCGAAGGGTTCATGGTCTCGCACAACGAGTTCCCTGCGGTCATCGCCAACGCCCTGACCGACACGAAAACGCTTCTCGATGCGGGGCGCGACGGCGCACTTAAAAACGCCGACGGCAAGCTCATCAGCGAGCGCGACCTGACGCTCGGCGGGCATCCGGGCCGGGAGGTCGTCGGTGAAGTGCCGTCGAAGAAGACGGCTTTCACGCTCAGGGTTTACTGGGTGAAGCCGCACCTCTATCAAGTCATTTACCTGCACCCGCAGGCGTCCGCCGTCACGGCCGACGGCCGGAAGTTTCTCGACTCGCCGCGCGTCGAGCAGACGGCCGCGCCCGCCAACTGACGGCCGCGCGCGCGCGACGCGACGCGACGCCTCACTTCGGCATCCCCTCGCCTTGTGATAAGCTTCGTGTCCGACCGAGAGTCCAACAGTTAAGCCACGCGACAGTTCGGGGGCGACGGAGGCGGCGCGTGCCGCCCGAAGGCTTTGATTTAATGTCCAAGTGGTTTCGGAAAAAGAACCAGCGCATCGAGAGCGTGCCGGCCGACGAGCGGCGCGTCAAGACCGAAGGCGTCTTCGAGAAGTGCCCCGGCTGCGAGGCCGCCATCGACCGCTTCAAGCTCGAAAGCTCGCAGCAGGTCTGCCCCGAATGCGCCCACCACTTCCGCATCGGCGCACGCACGCGCCTCGCGCTCCTCTACGACGAGGGCAAGTTCGAGGAGTTCGACGGCGACATCATCTCCAGCGACCCGCTTGAGTTCGTCGACACCAAACCCTATAAGCTGCGGCTCGAACAGGCGCGACGCACGTCCGGACTCCCCGAAGCCGTCATCAGCGCGCGCGGACACTTGGGCGGCCACTACGTCTTCATGGCCGCGATGGACTTTCAGTTCCTCGGCGGCTCGATGGGGTCGGCCGTCGGCGAGAAAATCACGCGCCTCATCGAGCGCGCCATCCGCGAGCGCGCGGCCGTCGTGACGGTCAGCCAGTCGGGCGGCGCGCGCATGCAGGAGGGCACGCTCTCCCTGATGCAGATGGCGAAAATCTCGGCCGCGCTCGCGCTCCTCGGCGAACAACACCTCCCGCACATCTCTGTCCTGACCGACCCGACGACGGGCGGCGTCACCGCCTCTTTCGCCATGCTCGGCGACGTGATTATCGCCGAGCCGAAGGCGCTCATCGGGTTCGCCGGGCCGCGCGTCATCGAGCAGACCATCCGCCAGAAGCTCCCGAAAGACTTCCAGCGTTCCGAGTTTCTTTTAGAGCACGGCATGGTCGACGCCGTCGTCGACCGGCGCGAGATGCGCGACTTCCTCACGCGCGCCCTCGACTTCATGGTCAACCCGGAGGTGCAGAGCACAACACTTCCGGTCGAGCTTACGGAAGAGCTGACGACGCCCGCGCCGACGCAAGACGCGACGACGACGCCGCCGGAGCAGCACGCCGCGCAGACGCTCGCGCCCACGCCCTCGGGCAACAACGGCGCGGGCGCGACGACAGAGTCGGGCGAAGAAGTCGAAGACTCGAAGCTCGAAGTCCGCAGTTAAAATCCCGCAACACCCCATGTCCTTCGACGAGGCCGTCACCTACCTCCTCAGCCTCGGCCACGAGACGCTGGCGATGAAGCTCGGCCTTCGGTCGGTCGCGCGCCTGCTCGCGCGCACGGGCGACCCGCACAGGAGTTTCGACGCCGTCCAAATCGCGGGCACGAACGGCAAAGGCTCGACCGCCGCGATGCTCGACGCGGTCTGCTGCGCCGCGCGCATACGAACCGGCCTCTACACCTCGCCGCACCTCGTCTCCATCACCGAGCGGATAAAAATCGACGGGCGCGAAGTCTCGCGCGACGAGTTCGCGCTCGCGGCCCGCGTGGTGCGTGACGCATCCGAAGAGTTGGCAAGAGAGAGCGGCGCGCGGCCCACCTTCTTCGAGCAGGTGACGGCCATCGCGCTTCTCATCTTCCGCGACGCGGGCGTCTCGCTCGCCGTCTTAGAGACGGGACTCGGCGGCCGTCTCGACGCGACGACCGCCGCGTGCGCGCGCGTCCTCGGCATCACCTCCATCGCGCTCGACCACCAAGAGCATCTCGGGCCGACGCTCGCCCACATCGCGGCCGAGAAGGCGGGGGCGATTCGCGCGGGCGTGACGGAGAGCGTCGTCGTCGCGCGTCAGACGGCGGAGGCCGAAGAGGTCGTCCGCGCACGCGCGGCCGAGTGCGGCGTCGAGCCTCGCTTTGCGACGCGCGACATAAGCTTCGACGGCGCGTGCGGCGCGGGCCGCGTGCGCGCGACGTTTCGGACGGAGCGCGATGTTTACGAGGGCGTCTGTCTTTCATTGCGCGGCCGTCATCAGGCCGAGAACGCGGCGGTCGCAATCGCTCTGGCCGAAGTCTTACGCGAGCGCGGCTATCATATTTCGCGCGAGCACATCGTCGGTGGACTCGAACATGCCGAGCACGCGGGCCGCCTCGAACTCATCGAGGGCGAACCGGCCGTCTTGCTCGACGGGGCGCACAACGTCGAAGGCGCGCGCGCCCTGCGCGAGTACCTCGCGGAGTTGGGCCGCGCGCCCGTCACGCTCGTCTTCGGCGCGATGCGCGACAA
>DASUNL010000146.1:0-5871 GCA_036277175.1 Pyrinomonadaceae bacterium
GCCTACGTCATCTACACCTCAGGCTCAACGGGCAAGCCGAAGGGCGTCATGGTTCGCCAACGCTCGGTCGTCAATCTGGCGGGCGCATTGCAACGTGCCGTCTACGCGCGCCACGCGACGCCTTTGCGCGTCGGCATGAACGCGCCTCTGGCCTTCGACGCTTCGGTCAAACAGTGGGTGCAGCTCGTCTCGGGACACACGCTCGTCGCCGTGCCGGAAGAGGTGCGTGCGAGCGGAGACGAGTTGCTGGCGTTCGCCGCCGCCGCGCGTTTGGACGCGCTCGACTGCACGCCGTCGCAGTTGAAGCTCATGCTCGGCTCGGCGTCGTGGCAGCGACCGGGACACCTGCCTTCGCTCGTGCTCGTCGGCGGCGAGGCGTTAGACCGCGAGACGTGGGCCGCGCTCGGCGCGGAGCGGCGCGTCGCCTTCTACAACGTCTACGGGCCGACCGAATGCACGGTGGACGCGACGGCCGCGCGCGTCGATGAGGCGGGCGAAGCGCCGACCATCGGACGCCCGCTCGCCAACATGGGCCTGTACCTGCTCGACAAGCAACTGCGCCCCGTGCCCGTCGGCGTCGCGGGCGAGATACACGTCGCGGGCGAAGGACTCGCGCGGGGCTACCTCGGTCGACCCGACTTGACGGCCGAGCGTTTCATCCCCGACCCCTTCGGCCGCGAGCCGGGCGCGCGACTTTACCGGACGGGCGACTCGGCGCGCTTTCTCGCCGACGGTCAGGTCGAGTTTCTCGGCCGCATCGACCATCAGGTGAAGGTGCGCGGCTTCCGCATCGAGTTGGGCGAGATAGAGGCGTCGCTCGTCAAGCACAGGGCCGTGCGCGAGGCGGTCGTCGCCGTGCGCGAGGACGTGCCGGGCGACGCGCGCATCGTCGCCTACGTCGTGCCGGAGCGGCGCAGCCGGCCGGAGATAGAGGGGCGTCCGCGTTACGAGCTGCCGAACGGACTCGCCGTCGTTCACCAAAACAAGAACGAGACCGACTACCTCTATCAAGAGATTTTCGAGCAGCAGACCTACCTGCGGCACGGCCTCGAACTGCCCGACGGCGCGTGCGTCTTCGACGTCGGCGCGAACATCGGACTCTTCACGCTCTTCGTTAAGCAGCAGTCGCGCCGAGCGCGCGTCTTCGCCTTTGAACCCATCCCGCCCATCTTCGAGACGCTGCGCGCGAACGCCGCGCTCTACGGCGATGGCGCGCGGCTCTTCCGCCACGGGCTTTCGGACAAGACCGCGACCGCCTCGTTCACATACTACCCGCGCTACTCGATGATGTCTGGGCAGAGCGAATACGCGCGCGCCGACGACGACGTCGAGGTCGTGAAGCGTTACCTCGTCAACCAGCAGGAGGCGGGCGAGTCGGGCGCGGACGTGCTGCTTGAGCACGCCGACGAAATCCTCGCCGGGCGCTTCGAGGGTCAGGTCTACGAGTCGCAGCTGCGGACGCTCTCCGAAGTCATCCGCGCCGAGCGCGTCGAGCGCATCGACCTTTTGAAAATCGACGTGCAGCGCGCCGAGCTCGACGTCCTCAGAGGAATCGACGAGGCCGACTGGGAGAAGATTCAACAGGTCGTGATGGAGGCGCACGACGCGCCGGGCGACGAGACCGAAGGGCATCTGCGGCAAATCACTTCGCTGCTCGAAGGCCACGGGTTCGCCGTCGTCTTTGAACAGGACGAGGCGCTCGGCGGGACAGACCGTTACAACGTCTACGCCTCGCGCGACGCGGCACGGATGCGCGCGGCCGACGCGACGCGACCCGCGACTGACGCGCGCCCGTCTCCGCTCGCGCAAATCGCGCCGCTCGCCTCGCCCGACTGCTTGCGCGACGCGCTCAAAGACGAGTTGCCCGACTACATGATTCCCGCGCACTTCGTCATCCTCGACGCGCTGCCGCTCACGCGCAACGGCAAGGTCGACCGCGAGTCGCTGCCCCGACCCGACGCGCAGAGCGTCGCGGGCCGGACGAACTTCGTCGCCCCCGAGACTTTGATGGAGCGCACCGTCGCTCGAATCTGGCAGGATGCGCTGCGCGTCGAGCGTGTCGGGGCGCACGACAACTTCTTCGAGTTGGGCGGCCACTCGCTTTTGATGGCGCAGGTTCACGGCCGCCTCGTCGCCGAGTTGGGCCGACCGATTCCGATGGTCGAGATGTTTCAGCACCCGACCGTCAGCGCGCTCGCCAAGCACTTGAGTCAGGCGCGAACCGAACCGCGCTCGCTCGAAAGCGTTCAGGCGCGCGCCGCCCGTCAGAGGGAAGCAATGAACCGGCCGCAGCGCGCCGGGAGGAAGGTGAACACAGGCGTATGAGCAACCAAGACGTAGAGCGCGAGCCGGAAGGCGTCGCCATCATCGGCATGTCGGGCCGCTTCCCGCGGGCGAACAGCCCGGCGGAGTTGTGGCACAACCTCTTGGCGGGCGTCGAGTCCGTTTCGTTCTTCACGGACGAGGAGCTGCGCGCCGAAGGCGTTGACGCGAGCGCGCTCTCCGACCCAGCTTACGTCAGAGCGAAGGCGATGCTCGACGACATCGAGTTGTTCGACGCCGCCTTCTTCGGCGTCACGCCGAAAGAGGCCGAGACGACCGACCCGCAGCAGCGCCTCTTTCTCGAAGCCGCGTGGTCTGCGCTCGAAGACGCGGGCTACGACAGCGAGCAGTACGCAGGAGCTATCGGGCTGTTCGCGGGCGCGAGCCTCAACAGCTACCTGATGCTCAACCTCTTCTCAAACCCCGGCATCGTCGACGCGGCGGGCATCCTCCAGACCTCCATCCCCAACCGCACCGACCACCTGACGACGCGCGGCGCGTATAAGCTCAACCTGAAAGGCCCGGCCGTCACCGTGCAGACGGCCTGCTCGACGTCGCTCGTCGCCGTCCACCTCGCCTGTCAGAGCCTTCTTAATTTTCAGTGCGACGTCGCGCTGGCCGGGGGCGTCACCGTCAGCGTCCCGAAGAAGTCGGGCTACTACTCACAGGAGGGCGGTGTGCTCTCGCCCGACGGCCATTGCCGTGCCTTCGACCACCGGGCCAACGGGACGGTCGTCGGCAACGGCGTCGGCCTCGTCGTCCTCAAGCGTCTCTCGGAGGCGCTCGCCGACGGCGACACGATTCACGCCGTCATACGCGGCTCGGCGATTAACAACGACGGGTCTTTGAAGGTCGGCTACACCGCGCCGAGCATCGACGGGCAGGTCGAGGTCATCGCGATGGCGCAGGCCGTCGCCGGGGTCGCGCCCGAATCAGTCTCCTACGTCGAGGCGCACGGCACGGGCACGACGATGGGCGACCCCATCGAAATCGCCGCCCTCACGCAGGTCTTCCGCGCGAGCACCGACCGCAAAAATTTCTGCGCCGTCGGGTCGGTCAAGGCCAACATCGGACACCTCGACGCGGCGGCAGGAGTCGCCGGTCTCATCACCGCGACGCTCGCACTCAAGCATGGCACGCTTCCGCCGCTCGTCAACTTCGAGCGGCCCAACCCGCAGATTGACGTCGGCGACAGCCCCTTCTACTTCAACGAACGCGCGGCCGCGTGGGAGCAGGGCGGCGGGCCGCGACGCGCCGGGGTCAGCTCGTTCGGCATCGGCGGGACGAACGCACACGTCGTCCTCGAAGAAGCACCAACGCAGGCTGCATCGGGGCCGTCGCGTCCGAGCCAACTGCTCGTGCTCTCGGCCAAGACCGGCCCGGCCCTCGAAGCGGCGACGCAGAACTTGGGCGCTCACCTAAGAGAGAACCCTGAAGTGAGTCTCGCCGATGTCGCGCACACGCTCGCCGTCGGGCGCAGGGCTTTCAAACACCGACGCATCCTCGTCTCTGGCGACGCGACCGACGCCGCGCGTGCGCTTGAGTCGCTCAGCCCGCGCCGCGTCGTGACGGGGTTGCAGGAGCCGAAAGACCATCCCGTCGTCTTCATGTTTCCGGGTCAGGGCGCGCAGCACGCGGGGATGGGACGCGAACTCTACGAGACGGAGCCGACGTTTCGCGACGCGATTGACTTGTGCGCCGAACACCTCAAACCGCTCCTCGGACTCGACCTGCGCGCGTTGCTCTACCCGCGCGATGGTGAGTCCGAGCGAAGCGACGAGCAGCTCAGGCAGACTCGCCTGACGCAGCCCGCGCTCTTCGCCACCGAGTACGCGCTGGCGCGACTCTGGATGGAGTGGGGCGTCGTGCCGCGCGCGATGATAGGCCACAGCATCGGCGAATATGTCGCCGCGTGTCTCGCCGGGGTGCTGTCGCTCGAAGACTCTCTGCGGCTCGTCGCGGCCCGAGGGCGCTTGATGCAGACGGCCGAGCCGGGCGAGATGCTCATCGTCCCTCTGCCCGAAAGGGAGGTGCGCCAGTGGTTGAGCGAAGAGTTGTCGCTCGCGTCGGTCAACGCGCCCGCGCTGTGCGTGTTGGCGGGGCGGGCGGAGGCCGTCGCCGGGCTGGAAGCGGAGTTGAAGGGTCGCGACGTGGTCTGCCGACGACTGCAAACCTCGCACGCCTTCCACTCGCACATGATGGAGCCGATTCTCGGCGCGTTCCGCGACGAGGTGAAAAAGGTCACGCTCCGCGCGCCGTCCATCCCATTCGTGTCGAACCTGTCGGGCGAGTGGATTAGCGCGGCCGAGGCGACCGACCCCGAATACTGGGTGAGGCAGTTGCGCGAGACCGTGCGCTTCGGCGAGGGCGTCGCGCGTCTGTTCGAGGAACCGGATTCGATTCTGCTCGAAGTCGGGCCGGGCCGGACTTTGATGACGATTGCGCGCTGGCATCCGTCGAAACCGGCCGGGCAGTCAGTCCTCACGTCGCTCCCGCATCCGGAAGAGGGCGGGTCGGACGTGGCAGCCGTCCTCAACGCTCTCGGTAAACTCTGGCTCGCGGGCGTCGCGGTCGACTGGCAAAACTTCTACGCGCGCGAGCAGCGACGCCGCGTCCCTCTGCCTACTTACCCGTTCGAGCGCCGACGCTTCTGGGTCGAGCCGCAGCGGCAGGCGGCGGGCGCGCTCGCGTCGCAATCGCCGCTGCGCAAAAAGGAGAGCGTGACGGATTGGTTCTATCTCCCGGTTTGGAAAAGCTCGGCCCCGCCGCCGAGCTTCGAGACAATCAAAGAGACGAAGCAAGACTCTCTGTGTGTCTTGTTCGTTGACGAGTGCGGCCTCGGCGCGCGACTCGCGGGCAAGCTCGCAGAGGCGGGCGCGGAGGTCGTCACGGTGTCGGCCGGCGAAGCGTTCGCGGAGCGCGGCGCGGGCGAGTTCACCGTCGCCCCCGGCCGCAAGGAAGACTTCGACGCGCTACTCGAAAACCTTTCGGCGCGCGCCAAGCCTCTGAACCTCGTCCACCTCTGGAACGTCACGCCGCCGCTCGACCCTCTGGCCGACCCCGCGCGCGCGGCCGAGTGTCACCGCCTCGGCTTCTTCAGCCTGCTCGCGCTCGCGCAGTCGCTCGGCGAGCTAGCGGGCACGGAGCACGTCGAGCTGACCGTCGTCACAAACGACACGCACCGCGTGACGGGCGACGAAGAGTTGTGCCCAGAGAAGGCGACCGTCGCGGGGCCGTGCCGCGTCGTGCCGCAGGAGTACAAACACATCGCGAGCCGCTCCATTGACGTGACGCTCCCTCCGAGCGGCGACGCGCAAGACAGGCTGGCGGAGTTGCTCGCCGGAGAGCTTTTCGCCGCCTCGTCGGAGAAGACAATTGCCTACCGACACAACCGTCGTTGGACGCAGACCTTCGAGCCGCACGGCTTGGCGCGCCCCGCGCGCGAGACGGCGCGTCTGCGCGAGCGAGGCGTCTACCTGATTACTGGCGGCCTCGGCGGCGTCGGCCTCGTGCTCGCCGAGCATCTGGCGCGGACGGTCGGCGCGCGCC
>DASUNL010000147.1:0-3011 GCA_036277175.1 Pyrinomonadaceae bacterium
CCATGTACTTCGTCGCCACCTCGCGGAAGAGGTTGAGCACCTGCTCGGTCGGCGGCTGGATGTCGGCCGCGCCGCGCACCAACGAAGCCAGCGCGTTCGTGTAGCCCGAGTCGTAACCGGCAATCTTCGTGTCGTGCCAGCGCGGGTCGATGTGCGAGAGAAATTCGGTCAACTGCTCGGGCGTCATCCGTTCGAGCCGCTGCTGAAGGATTTCGGGGTCGCCCGCCATGGCGCGCGCCGCGCCGAGGTTAAAGCTCTGTATCCAGTCCGGCTCGTCGCCCCGCGCGAGTTCCAGCGAGCGGTCGACGTAGGCGTTGATGAGGTCTTGCGAGCCGCTCATGCCGACGATGGTGCCGGTGAACTCGTTGTTGGGCGGCAGAAACATCGAGTCGTGCTTGAGCAACTGCTCAACGAAGTCGGACGAGAGCAGCCCTTGGTCGTGGGCCGCGCCGAGCGAGCGTGCGATTAAGTATTGGTCGGACTCGGTCGGCCAGCCCTCGGAGATGTAGTGTCGGTCGCCGCCCGCGCCGCGCAGGATGTCGGCCGCGACGCTCGGCGCGACCTCGAAGAGACGGCCGACCACGGTCGCCTGATACTCGGACGAACGCCCGCGCAGTCGCTTCGCCAACTCAATCGCGGCCTCGGCGTAGCCGTAACCGGCGCGCTGGAAGACGGCCTCCACGTCGCGCTCGACCTCTTGCAGCTGCTCGGCCGTGAGGCCCATCTGGACGCTCGCGGCGACGCGGTGCAGGGCCACGTCGGCTTGGCCTTGCGTCGGCTGCACGTCGCTTCGCAGTAGGCGCGCGACCGTCGAGGAAGCTTGCTCGACGGCCTGCCCGACCACGTCGAAAGTCTCGCGCACCCGCGCGGCGATGCCCCCCATGTCGATCATCGAACGCCCCTCCGTCGTTCAGGGAATTTGAACGCGCGCGAACGGATTTCCGCTTACGTCGAAGTTATCGGCCGACGCGGGAAAATGTTTCCTCGAAGAGCGGGGATTAGTAGAGACCGCCGAGGGCGCGGATGGTGTACTCGAAGGCGCGGTAGGATTCCTTGAAGTAGTAGATGTAGCGTTCGCGGTAGAGCGTGAGGGCGAGGAGGACGACGGCCAACCCGACGGCCATCTTGACGGGCAAGGAGAGGAAGAAGACGTTAATCTGCGGCGCGACGCGGTTGACAATGCCGAAGAAGAGGTCGGTCAAAAGCAGCGCAATCATCGCGGGCGCGGCCAACTGCACCCCGATGGAGATGACGCCGCCCGTCATCTTCGTGACGAACTCGGCCGCCGGAGTCCAACCGGGCTGGATGTCGGGGTAGTTGAGCGCGGGGACGACCTCGAAGCTGCGCAGGAGCGCGCCGATGAAGAAGTGGTGCGCGCCGATGGCGAGAAACAGCACGATGGCGAACTGAAGTTTGAACTGGCCGAGTTCGGAGACGCGCGTTTGCAACTGCGGGGCGAAAAGCTCGGCGATGGTCGAGCCGCGCTGGAAGTCTATGACGCGGCCCGCGACCGTCACCGCCTCGAAGACGAGCGAGGCGACGAACCCCAAGGTGTAACCGACGAACGCCTCCTTCGCCAGCAGCGCGATGAAGCCGAGCGGCCCGAACGGGAGCGGCCCGCCGTCTTTGGGAAGTTCGGCGGCGAGCGAGGGGTAGAGGATGACGACGAAGGCCGTGGCCGTCGCCACCTTTACGCGCGCCGGGACGGCCGCCCCGCCGAAGAACGGGACGACGACGAGAAACGACAGCATCCGCGCGAACGCCAAGCCCACCAGCACGAGGAACGCCTGCGGGCTTTGCCCCACCTCGAACGTCTGTAGAACCGTCTCCAGTAGGCGGAGGAACTCGTCCATAGAAAAGAAACGCCGCGAATCGTCAATCGTCAATCGTCAATGGAAGAACCGTCTTCTCGATTAACGGTTGACGATTGACCGTTGACGATTCACGGCTCTCTTCAAATGCTGACCCCGACCTTGAGCATCGTGTCGAAGACGCGCCCCGTGAACTGGCGGAGCGTCCCGAGCATCCAGCCGGCGAAGATGATGAGCACGATGATGGTGGCGATGATTTTCGGGACGAAGGTGAGCGTCTGCTCCTGCACCTGCGTCAGAGCCTGCAAGAGACTGATGACGAGTCCGACGATGAGGCTCGCCAGAAGCGGCGGCAGAGACAGAAGCAGAATCAGCCACAGCGCGTCGCCCGCGAGTTGGACGTAGGTTTGCACGGTTCTCTTCCCTCCCACTTCGTCACGTGTAGCCGAGCACGAGGTTGCGCACCAGAATCACCCACCCGTCCACGAGCACGAAGAGCAGCAGCTTGAACGGGAGCGAAATCATCGTCGGCGAGAGCATGAACATGCCCATCGCTTGCAGGATGTTCGACACCACCATGTCGATGATGAGGAACGGGATGAAGAGCAAGAATCCTATCTTGAAGGCTTCCGTCAACTGGCTCGTGACGAACGCCGGGATGACGATGCGGAAGTCCGTCACCTGAATCTCGGCGGGGTCGTTCCCGTTCTTGACCGCCATCCGCCGCGCCAAATCGAAGAACATCTTTCGGTCGCGCTCGGCCGCGTGTCGTTCGAGAAAGACGCGCAAGGGTTCGCGCCCGCGCTTCGACGCCTCGAAGATGGTCTTGACGGAAACTTCGGAGAAGATGGCCTCGCTGTCGCCCACCTCGCCCGCCTCGGCGTACATCTTCTCGACGACCGGCGACATGACGAAGATGGTTAAGATGAGCGAGATGCCCGTGATGACCTGATTCGGCGGCACTTGCTGCGTGCCGAGGGCGTTGCGCAGGATGGAGAGGACGACCGAGATTTTGACGAACGACGTGAGCATGATGAGCGCGAACGGCGCGAGCGCGAGCGCGCCCAAGACGATGATGAGAACGACCGGATTGGCCGTCCCGCCCGCCCCGCCGCCGCCTCCGCTCGCGGGCGGCCGCGCGCCCTCGACTTGCGCGAAGGCCGCGAGCGGCGATGCGTCCGTCGAGAGGTAGATGAGAAC
>DASUNL010000148.1:0-16770 GCA_036277175.1 Pyrinomonadaceae bacterium
CAATTTTGACGCTCCTGACGTTTGAGGTGAGACGATGGTCGGTTTGACTGGACTGGAAAAGTTTTCACACCTTGAAGACAAAATCTACCGCACCATCGAGCTTACAAAGACGCTCCGGCAGGAGAAGGACGCCCTTGAGCGCGAGGTCTCGTCCGTGCGCCGCGAGCTGGGCACGCTGCTCGACGAGAAGGAGCGGCTCGAAACTCAGGTCGAGCGTCTGCTCGCCGAGCGCGACACGATCCGCATGAAAGTCGAGGCCATGCTCGACGCCATCGCCGTGCTCGACCCCGAGGCCGTCGAAGTGATGCGCAAGTGAAGCCGCCAGTGAAGCCCCTCAAGTGAAACCCGGTCAGTCGAAGCCCGGAGGATAAGAGAAAGATGAGTTCGATTAAAAGCACGGGCGACACGGCCGGCACGCCGACCATCCGCGTCGAAATCTACAACCAGACCTACAACATCCGCTCCGACGGCGACAGCGAGTACGTGACGGGACTCGCCGAGTTCGTCGATCAGCGGATGCGCGAAATCTCTTCGGGCACGCTCACCGTCGACTCGCTCAAGGTCGCCATCCTCGCCGCGCTCCACATCGCCGACGAGCTGCACCGCTTAAAGCGCCTCCACGAGCAGGCCGACTCGCAGCTCGCCGCGCGCTCGGCCGAGTGCGCCGAGATGCTCGACCGAGTCTTAAAGTCGCGCAGCCTCTCCGAGACCCCGAACACGGGCCACAATCCCATCACGTTCGTCTGAAGCTTAGGCCCGCCGCCCGCGTCCGTTCCCACTTAAAAAGTGTCTATTTCGCTCGCCCTCGGCGGTGTGTTAAGATGTGCGCGGCTGAGGGATTAGTTCTGCGAGGCTCGTCACCGATTCTTCGATGATTGAGCCAACGCCGTTGAGAAGGGAGACCGACGCCGCGTCGGCCGGTGCATGCCCTCATTGTCAGGGGATTGCCAGAGGCCGCGGCTTTCAAAGGTCACCCACCTGTTTGTGCAGGTTCAATTACGGCTTCGGAACGGCCTTCGCGGTTCTCCCTCAAGCCACCTGCGTAAATCGTGAATCCTAAATCGTGAATCGAGCGGCCGCGTCAATCTATTCACGATTTACGATTCACGATTTACGTCTTTAGAAGCGAATGAAAGTCTTGATGATCGGCGACGTGGTGGCGCGACCCGGAAGGGTGGCGGTGCTCGAACGCATTCAGGACTTGCGCGAGCAACACGCCATCGACCTCGCCGTGATGAACGCCGAGAACGTCGCCGGCGGCTTCTCCATCACGCCGCAGATAGCCGACGAGCTGTTCGCCGCGGGCATCGACGTGATGACCTCCGGCAACCACATCTTCGACAAGCGCGAAGTCATCCCTTACATCGAGCGTCAGCCGAAGCTGCTGCGCCCGGCCAACTACCCCGACGGCACGCCGGGTGGCGGCATGTGGGTCGGCGAAGTCGCCGGCGCGCGCGTCGCCGTCATCAACGTCATGGGCCGCGTCTTCATGCCGCCGACGCACGGCGACCCCTTCGGCGCGGCCGAACGTCTGCTCGCGACTTTAGACGACGGCGTGCGCGTCCGACTCGTGGACATCCACGCCGAGGCGACTTCGGAGAAGACGGCGATGGGTTGGTTTTTGGACGGGCGCGTCTCGGTCGTCGTCGGCACGCACACGCATGTGCAGACGGCCGACGAGCGCATCCTGCCGGGCGGGACGGCCTACCTGACCGACATCGGGATGACGGGCAGCTACTCGGGCGTCATCGGCATGGAGCGCGACGACGTCATCGCGCGCTTCACCTCGCCCATCCACCGACGCGCCGAGCACTCCAAGGGCGACGTCCGCATCTGCGCCGCCGTCATCGACATCGACGAAACGACCGGCCGGG
The DNA here is from genome assembly GCA_036277175.1 of Pyrinomonadaceae bacterium. Lineage (GTDB taxonomy): Bacteria > Acidobacteriota > Blastocatellia > Pyrinomonadales > Pyrinomonadaceae > DASQDT01. The sequence goes on from DASUNL010000148.1 coordinate 1,875, forward strand.
CGCGCGAAATCACGCGCCTCTCCTTAAAACACGACTCTTGATTATCTTTATTCCGGCGGGATGGCTTCGGGGACGCGCTCGGCGAATTGCTGCGGGGCGGGGGGGACGGGCTTGGCGGTGAGCGCGGCGCGGTAGGCGTCGGGCATCGAGATGACGCGGCCGTTCGTGTCGGTGACGACGTGGCCGGTCTCGCCCTCGGCGATGATGATGCCGTCCGCGACGCGGATAATCTCGTAGCCGAAGCGGACGGAGCGGCGGCGCAACTCCGTGATGTGCGTGCGGATGATTAGCTCCTCGTCGAAGTGTGCGGGGGCTTTGTAGCGGCAGTAACTTTCGGCGACGACGAGGAAGGCGCGGTCGTTCTCCTCCATGTCGCGGTAGGAGAAGCCTCGGGCGCGGCAGAACTCTGTGCGGCCGATCTCGAACCAGACGAGGTAGTTGGCGTGGTAGACGACGCCCATCTGGTCGGTCTCGGCGTAGCGGACGCGCACGGTCGTCTCGTGCCAAACGTCGAACAAAGCATCTTCGGCGGCCGCTGTGCTCATCTGACCGTGTGCGCCTCCGGCAATCCTTCTGGCCCGCTAAAAACAACGGCGAGGTCGTCTGGTTTTGGTGCTACGTTGGTGCGGACTATAAGAGCGAAAGGTTAGAGATGTCAAAGAAAAACTTACCCCCACGGTTCTCCACTTTTCTCGCGGTCGCGGGTGTGGCCTTCGCGCTCGTCGCGGGCGTCGTCCCCGTCGGGTCGGCGCAGCAGGGCGCGGCCCAGCCGGCGGCCGTCAACCCCAAGACGGCGGCCATCCGCGAGGCGACCGCCGAGGTCTTGAAGGAGGCGAGCGAAATCAGGCAGCTCAAGGTCTTGCGCGCCGTCGAGAGCGGGGCGCAGACGCGCGCCGAGATAGAGCAGATGCTCGTCCGCAACCTCAACGAGAACACGACGCCCGAGGAGATGCGCGCCTCCGAGCTGGCGCTCAAAAAGTTCGGCCTTGCGCCCGCCGACTTCTCCCTCCGCCCCTTCATCATCAGCCTTCTGACCGAGCAGGTCGCCGGCTACTACGACCCCAAGTCGCAACGCTTCTACCTCGCCGACTGGATTGACCTCGATGGCCAGAAGCCCGTCATGGCCCACGAGCTCGGCCACGCCCTACAGGATCAGCACTTCAACCTCCGCCGCTTCGAGGACTGGCCCAAGCACGACTCGGACGCGGAGTTGGCCGCGCACGCGCTCGTCGAGGGCGACGCGACCGTCCTGATGATGCACTACGTCAGGCGCAGCCCCTTGCGCGCCCTCGCCATGCTCCGCTCGATGACGACGAGCGGGGCTTCGACCGAGCAGCTCGACAAAGCGCCGCGCGCGCTGCGCGAAACCCTCGTCTTCCCCTACGAGCAGGGAGCCATGTGGGCGGCGCACGTCTACGCGCGCGGCGGCTGGCCGCTCATCTCGAAGTCTTTCACCGAGCTTCCGAAATCGACCGAGCAGATTATTCACCCGGAGAAGTATTTCGCGGGCGAGTCGCCCGTCGCGGTCGTCGCGCCCGCCGACGTTACGTCCAAACTGGGTAAGGGCTGGAAGAGGGCCGACCACGACGTGAACGGCGAGTGGGGCTACTACCTCATCCTCGACCAATATCTGAACGCGAAGGACGAGTCGCGCCGCGCCGCCGCCGGCTGGGGCGGCGACCGCTACGTGCTCTACACGGGGCCGACCGGCGCGGACGTGATGGTCGCGCACACGTCGGTTTGGGACACCGAGCAGGACGCCGTCGAGTTCTACGACGCATATCTGAAGCGCACGGCGCTGCGCTACCCCGACGCGAAGAAGTGGATGCCGGCCAACTGGCGCGGCGCGGCGTGGACGACCTCCGAAGGCAGCGTCCTCGTCGAGCGTCGCGGCGCGCGCGTCCTCGTCGCCGAAGGCGTGCCCGCGTCCAACGCGCTCGACCTGTTCAACGCCCTCTGGAAAAACCCCGCAGTGGCGAAGCGGAAGTAGCCCCGCCCACTTCGGGGACACGAAAGGTTCGTTGTCTTGCCTCGCGTGGGTGTGCTATTTTTTGTGTCAACGTAACGCTTTAATAGCTCAATCCTTTCGCGGGTCAAGGAGATGCCGGAAGCGACTCCCGTTTCAACCGAGGCGCGCACACGTCTGCGCGAGTTAATCGCCGAGCTGCGGTCGCTCGAAGCGCGCCTGCGCGCGGGCGGCGGCGCGGACAATATCGATCGCCTGCACAAGCAGGGCATGCTCTCCGCGCGCGAGCGTATCGCGCTCCTCCTCGACCCCGACACCTACTCACAGGAAATCGGACTGCTCGTCGCCTACGACGAGTACGATGGCGGCGCTCCGGCGGCCGGGGTCGTCACGACCGTCGGCCGCGTCGGCGGGCGCGAGTGCGTTGTCGTCGCCAACGACGCGACCGTCAAAGCAGGCTCTTGGTGGCCCGAGACGATTAAGAAAATCCTGCGCGCGCAGGAAATCGCCATGCGCTCGCGCGTGCCGATTATCTATCTCGTCGATTCGGCCGGCGTGAATCTTCCTTATCAAGGCGGCGTCTTTCCGGGTCAGTACGGCGCGGCGCGCATCTTCTACTACAACTCCATCATGCGACGTTACCTGCGCGTGCCGCAGATTGCGGCCGTGATGGGGCCGTGCGTCGCGGGCGGGGCTTACCTGCCCGCGCTCTCCGACATCATCGTGATGGTCGAGGGCACTTCGTTCATGGGCCTCGGCGGCGCGAACTTGGTCAAAGGCGCGACCGGGCAGACGATTGACAACGAGACTTTAGGCGGCGCGCGCACGCACACGGAAGTCTCGGGCGTCGCGCACTACCGCTCGAAGGACGACGCCGAGTGCATCGCGAAAATCCGCGAAGTCGTCTCTGAGCTACCCCTGAGTCCGCCGACCAGCGTCTCTGTCGTCGAGGCCCGCGAGGCGGCGCGACCGGCCGAAGACCTCTACGACATCATCCCCGAAGACCACCGACAGCCCTACGACGTGCGCGAGCTTCTGCGCTGCATCCTCGACGAAGGACACCTCGACGAGTTTCAGGCCGACTACGCCAAAGAGATGCTGACGGGCCACGCGCGCGTGCGCGGCATACAGGTCGGCGTCATCTGCAACAACCGCGGCCTCCAACGCCAGCCGCAGGGGCGTCCGCCAAAGTTCGGCGGCATCGTCTACACTGAGTCGGCCGAGAAGGTCGCCTACTTCATCGAGACGTGCAACCGACACCGCACGCCCTTACTGTTCGTGCAGGACGTGTCGGGCTTCATGGTCGGCGCGGAGGCCGAGCACAGCGGCATCATCCGCGCGGGCGCGCGCTTCGTCGAGGCGATGGCGACGGCCGCCGTCCCCAAAATCGTGCTCACGGTCAATCACGCCTCCGGCGCGGGCTATTACGCGATGGCCGGACAAGGCTTCGACCCCGACTTCATCTTCAGTTGGCCGACCGGGCGGATGGGCGTGATGGAAGGCGACTCGGCGGTGATGGCGATTTACGGGACGCAGCTCGAAAAGCTCAGGCGAGAGGGGCGCGAGCCTGACGAGCGTCTGCGCGAGGAGATGGGGCGCGTGCGCGCCGACTACGAGCACCAGCTCGACGCGAAGTACGCCGCCGCGCGCGGCTTCGTCGACGCCGTCATCGCGCCCGAGGAGACGCGCGACGCCATCGAGCTTGCGCTCCGCGTGAGTCTCAACTTCGCGGGGCCGCACCTCGGCGCGTTCGTGCTCCCGGCGGCGCTCTCGTGAGGCGAAAGTTTTTTGGCAAGGCCCGGCAGTGAGTTGATGGCAAGAAGAAATTCCAACAGAGGGGCATCGACAGCAGCAGCAGGAGGAGAAACCACCATGATCGAAAAGAGCATCGTCAAGTCCGTCGCCGGTCTTCTGGCCGTCGCGTGCGTGACGCTCGCGTTCGTCTTGCTCGACCCCGGCGTGCGCTCGCAGAACACCAACGGCAGCGAGACGCCGCAGAGGCCCGACATCATCATCAACCGTGGCGAAGCGCCCGCGCCGCCGCCGCCGCAGGACACGGGCGGGGGCGTGCAGGAAGACCTCTCCGGCACTTTCACCGGCCGGCTCATGATGACCGGCGGCCACGAGATGTCGTCGAACGAGGCGACGCTGACCATCACGGGCAACACGTTCTCGCTCACGGCCGAGGGGATGACGCACTCGGGGCGCATCTACGCCGTCAACACGCGACGCTACATCGGCGCGGCGCTCATCTTCGACGACATGACCGACCCCGCGACCAACACGCCGCTCGCGTGCTCGGTTCGCGTCAGGCGCGCGGGCAACCGTCTGTCGATGACGCCCGTCCCCGGCGCGCGCAACCGTCTGACTTTCAACGGACGCAGCAGTAGCTAACGAGAGTCGGGCGAACACACGTCCGGCGAGTGAAGCGGGCCGCTGTCGGGCGCGGCCGAAGGCGTGAGGCGGCACGTTAGTTTCAGTGCCGCCCGCGCCGGGGCGCGCCCGGCGGCGGTCGCTTATCAAATTTAGTTTTAAGTTTCGGGAGGGTGTTTGAGGGAGAGAGTTCGCATCGCGAGCGGTCAGGGCTTCTGGGGCGACATGCTCGACGCGCCCGTGCGTCAGGTCGAGGGCGGGCCGATTGACTATCTGATGCTCGACTATCTGGCCGAGGTCACGATGTCGATTATGCAGAAGCAGAGCGCGCGCGACCCGTCGGCCGGATACGCGCGCGACTTCGTCCCGCTCATGCGCGACATTCTGCCCGCGTGCGTCGAGCGCGACATACGTGTGACCGCCAACGCCGGGGGCGTTAACCCCAAGGGTTGCGCCGAGGCCGTCCGCGACGTGGCGCGCTCGCTCGGACTCGGCGGCCGCCTGAAAATCGGCATCGTCACCGGCGACGACATCATGGGCCGCTTGGATGAACTGCTTGAGCGCGGCGTCGAGCTTCGCAACATGGACACGGGCGAGCCGCTCGCAAAGGTGCGCGAGCGCGTCCAGAGCGCGAACGCATACCTCGGCGCGTGGCCGATGGTCGAGGCTTTGAGACGCGATGCCCGTGTCGTCATCACGGGACGCGCGACGGACACGGGGTTGACGCTTGCGCCGCTCATCAACGAATTCGGCTGGCGGGAGACGGACTGGAATCTGCTCGCTGCGGGGACGATTGCGGGCCACATCATTGAGTGCGGCGCGCAATGCTCGGGCGGCAACTGCCAGTTCGAGTGGGACAAGATTCCCGACCTCGCCAACGTCGGCTTTCCGATCGTCGAAGCGCAAGCGGACGGCACGTTCGTCATCACGAAGCACGAGGGGACGGGCGGCATCGTCTCCGTCCCTTCGGTCAAAGAACAGCTCGTCTACGAGATGGGCGACCCGCGCGAGTACATCACACCCGACTGCGTCGCCGACTTCACGACCGTCCGACTCGAACAGGAGGGCGCGAACCGCGTGCGCGTCCACGGCGTCGAGGGTCGGCCCGCGACCGAGTTCTTGAAAGTCTCAATCAGCTACTCGGCCGGCTTCAAGGCCGTCGGCACGCTCGTCTACTCTTGGCCCGACGCCTACCGCAAGGCGCGCGCGGCCGACGAAATCCTGCGCGCGCGGCTCGAACGCCTCGGCCTTCGCTTCGAGCACATCCTGACCGAGTTCGTCGGCGTAAGCGCGACGCACGGCCCGCTCGCGGGCGAGCCTTCCGAAGACATCCCCGAAGTGCAACTCCGCGTCGGCGTGCGCGGGCAAGACCGCGCGGCCGTCGAACGCTTCACGAAGGAAATCGCGCCGCTCATCCTGACGGGGCCGCCGGGCGTGACGGGCTTCGCGGGCGGTCGGCCCAAGGTCGAGGAGATAGTCGCCTACTGGCCCGCGCTCATCCCGAAGACCGAGATTGCGACGCGCGTGGAGGTCGAGGACGTTTGACGAAAGGGCGAGCGACGACCCGCCGGAGCGAGGGGCGGGGGACTGAGGAGAGACGCGACGACGCGCCGCTCGAATGGCGTCCCGTCCGCTCCGAAGGCGTCGCCGACTGTCGCGTCTTCAAAGTGCGCCGCGACCTGAGCGCGAGTCCGCGCGACGGGCGCATGCACGACTTCTACGTCCTCGAAGCGCCCGACTGGATAAACGTCATTCCCCTGACCGACGATGGCCGCGTCGTCCTCATCGAGCAGTATCGCCACGGCACGCGCGAGGTCTCTCTGGAGATTCCGGGCGGGATGGTTGACGAGGGCGAAAGCCCCGCCGAGACGGCCGCGCGCGAGATGCTCGAAGAGACCGGCTACGAGGCGGGCGCGCTCGTCTCGCTCGGACGCGCGCGACCGAACCCGGCGATTCAGGACAACTGGATTCACACTTTTCTCGCGCGCGGCTCGCGGTTCCGCCGCGCGCCCGTCTTTCAAGGCACGGAGCAGACGCGCACGCTCCTCGTCCCCGTCACGGAAATCCCCTCGCTCATCGCCGACGAGCAGATTACGCACGCGCTCGTCGTGCTCGCGTTTCACAAACTCTGGCTCCACGAGAACGGGTATCTTCGCGGGCGCGAGTTGTAGTAGCATCCGAAGTCGTTTATGAGAATCAAGCTGGTCAGACTCGCGCACGCGCGCTCGGGCGACAAGGGCGACACGGCCAACGTCGGCCTCATCGCGCTACGCGAAGAACTCTACCCGCTGCTCGCGCGCGAGGTGACGGCCGAGCGCGTGAAGAGTCATTTCGAGGGCATCTGCCAAGGCGGCGTCGAGCGGTTCGAGTTGCCCAATCTCGCCGCCCTCAACTTCCTCCTGCACGAATCACTGGGCGGCGGCGGCACGCTCTCGCTCATGACCGACGCGCAAGGCAAAACTTTCTCGACCGCCCTCCTGCGCATGGAGATCGAAGTCGCCGACGACGAGGCGCGGCGGCTCGGAATCAGTGACGAGTGACGGGTGATGAGCGACGCGCTTATCAACATGGAGTCGGAGTTCCGGCACGGCTACGCGCAGGTGGGCGACGTGCGTCTCCACTACGTCGAGCACGGCGCGGGCGAGCGACTCGTCGTGCTGCTCCACGGCTTTCCGGAGTGCTGGTACTCTTGGCGTCATCAGCTCAAGGCTCTGGGCGCGCGCTACCGCGTCGTCGCGCCCGACCTGCGCGGCTACAACCTGAGCGACAAGCCAAAGCGCGTCAGCGACTATCGAGTCGAGAAACTCGTCGACGACGTGACCGGACTCATCCGCCACTTCGGCGCGCGAGAGGCGGCCGTCGTCGGCCACGACTGGGGCGCGGCCGTCGCGTGGTCGGTCGCGCAGAGATTTCCCGAATACGTCTGGAAGATGGCCGCCTTGCAAGTGCCCCCCGGCGCGGCGTGGGCGCGCAACGTCACGCTCCGGCAACTCGTGCGCAGTTGGTACATGTTCTTCTTTCAACTCCCGGCCGTCCCCGAGTGGGTGATGCGGCGCGGAGACTTTCGCGGCCTCGGCGAAACGCTCAGGCGCACCTCGCGCCCCGGCACGTTCACGGATAAGGACATCAACGTCCTCAAGGCCGCGCTGCGACAGCCGGGAGCACTGACGGCCGCCATCAACTACTACCGCGCCAACGTCCTCTCGTTGCTTCTGCGTCGCGGGCCGCGCGGCGCGGTCGAAGGCGAGGTCGGCGCGGACGGCCGCGTGCGCGTCCCCGTGCTCTTCATCTACGGCGAGCAAGACTTCGCCATCATCCCCGAGACGGTGCGCGGCGTCGCCGACTTCGTCGACGCGCCGTACAGGGAGGTTCGACTCGCGCGCGCCAACCACTGGGTGCAGCAGGAGTACCCTTCGGAAGTCAACGCCGCGCTTCTCAGTTTCCTCGACGAGCAGTAAGCGATGGACGAACAGAACAGGCCGGTGCTCTACGCCGTCGAAGGCTCTTGCGCGCTCGTCACGCTCAACCGCCCCGAGAAGCGCAACGCGCTTAACGACGCGCTCGTCTCAGGGCTGAAGGAGGCTCTGCGCGAGGCGGACGCGCGCGAGGACGTGCGCGCCGTCGTCATCACCGGCGCGGGCGCTGACTTCTGCTCCGGCGCAGACCTCGCCTCGCTTCAGAAAATCTCCGAAAGCTCGATTACGGAAAACCTCGAAGACGCGACTTCGCTGATGGAGTTGTTCGCGCTCATCAGACATGTGCGCGTCCCCGTCGTCGCGGCCGTGCGCGGGCGCGCTCTCGCTGGCGGGTGCGGACTCGCCACCGCGTGCGACGTCGTGCTCGCGGCGCGGACGGCGCGCTTCGGCTACCCGGAAGTTAAAATCGGGTTCGTGCCCGCGATGGTGATGGCAATCCTCCGGCGCAACGTCTCGGAGAAGCGCGCCTTCGAGCTGGCGACGCGCGGCGAGGAGTTGAGCGCCGAGGAGGCCGAGCGCGTCGGCCTCGTCAACCGCATCTTCGACGACGAGAGCTTCGAGGCCGACGTCGAAGCTTACGTCGCGGGCTTCGAGCGCGTCAGCCGCTCGGCCGTGATGCTGACGAAGCGTCTTCTTTATCACATGGACGGGATGACGTACGACGCGGCGCTGCGCGCGGGCGTGGACGTCAACGCCATCGCGCGCATGACCGACGACTGCCGGAATGGAATCGCGCGCTTTCTAAAGAAGAGTTAAGCGTTTTCCGAGAGACTCACGGGCGGGCGTCGCTATTCAGAAATTCCATAAAATATTCAAAAATTCGTATCCTCACCGCCCCTCGCTCGAAGCGCGACAAAAGTATTTCTTAAGCTAATGCGCGGGTTCTCGGCGCGCGCGCAAGTTGGAATAATAATTGCCTGAATTAAAACGATTTACGTGCTGCCCCGTTCTTGGCCGTCATCCGATAACCATCAAGACAACTCTTTGAAGGAGGCGTTAGCCGTGAAACTCCAACCACGAGTCTTCCTGCTGAGAAGTTTCCTCGTCCTCGCCGCCGCCTGCGCGCTCTCCCTTGCGCCGGCCCGAGCGCAGCAGACGACCGCTGATATTACGGGCCGCGTGCTCGACCAGAACGGGGCCGCCCTGCCCGCCGCGACCGTCACCGCGCGCAACACCGGCACGGGCCTCGAACGCACCACCGAGACGAACGAGGACGGAGACTACACGCTCACCCAACTGCCTGCGGGCACTTACGACATCTCCGTCGAGAAGGAAGGGTTCAGCAAGTCTCTCGTCAGAAATCTCGAAGTGAACGTCGGCACCCGTAGCACGCTCAACTTCGACCTCAAGGCCGGGCAGATTACCGAGTCGGTCGAGGTCTCGGCCGGCAGCGTGCTCGTCGAGACGACGCGCTCGGACTTGGCCGACGTGGTGACGCCGATGCAGATTCAAAATCTGCCGCTCCTTAACCGCACCTTCGCCAACCTCTCGGTCATCGTCCCCGAGGCGCGGCCCACGGGCAACTTCGACCCGACGAAGACGCGCGTCGGCAACGTCGCCTTCAGCGGCGGCGACGGCCGTCAGGTGGACGTCAACGTCGACGGCGGCGACAACAAGGACAACGTCGTCGGCTCGCTCATCCAGAACTTCGCCTACGAGTCGATTCAGGAGTTCGAGGTCTTGCAGCACCGCTGGACGGCCGAGGCCGGCCGCTCGGTCGGCGGCGTCGTCAACGTCGTCACCAAGTCCGGCTCCAACGAGTTCCACGGCTCGCTCTTCTTCAACTTCCGCAACCAAAGCTTGCGCGCGCTCGACTTCTTCGAGAAGCAGAACGAGGCGGCGAACCCGAACTTCTCGAAGCCGCCGTTCAGTCGGCAGGAGTTCGGCGGAAGCCTCGGCGGCCCCATCGTCCAAGACAAGCTCTTCTTCTTCGGCACCTACGAGCGTTTCCGCGAGCGCCAGAACAACGTCGTGACGGCCGCCGCCCTGCCGCAACTCGCGGCCATCCCCGGCGCGCTCCCCGAGAGCGTCATCCCGACGCCTTACGACGACCACCTGCTGACGGCGAAGATTGACCACAAGCTGGCCTCCGACCAGTCGATGTTCTACCGCTTCTCGTACCAGAAGAACAGCTCGCCGAACGACCAGATTCCCGTCCCGGCGACGGCCGACCTGACGTTCGGCAACACCAACAACAATAAAATCTCCAGCCTCGTCGTCAACCACACGTGGACGGCCAGCCCGACGAAGCTCAACCAGTTCATCGTCCACTATCAGGACTTCACAAACGAAATCCTCGGCGTCACCGACCGCCCCGGCATCAACTTCCCGTCGGTGACGACGGGCCGCAACCCGAACGTGCCGCAGGCGACCATCGAGAAGAAGCTTCAGATCCGCAACGACTTCTCGATGTCTTCGGGCGACCACAACCTGAAGATGGGCATCAACTACATCAACGCGCGCCTTGACGGCTTCTTCTTCTTCGGCGCGCAGGGCTACGTCTTCACCTTCTTCGACAACCCGCTCGTCATCGCCAACAACACGAACGGCCTCTATCCGCAGGGCTTCAACACGCCGGGCGCGGTGCGCAATATCACCTTCTCCGACGGCGAGGCCTCGCACAAGCAGACGCTCGACCAGGTCGCCCTCTACATACAGGACGACTGGAAGGTGACGCCGCGCCTGACGCTCAACCTCGGCCTTCGCTGGGACGCCAACATCGGCAACCTGATCGACCAGTCGAACAACCGCACCATCGAAGTCCTGCGCCAGATCAACCACCCGCTCGCCGACGCCATCACGGCCGACGAGGCGAAGCTGCGCCGCAAGACGCCGAGCTGGACGGAGTTCCAGCCGCGCTTCGGTTTCGCGTGGGACCCGACGGGCTCGGGCCGCAGCGTCATCCGTGGCGGCTACGGCATCTTCTACGACCAGCTCTTCCAGAACCTGACGCTCTTCTCGCTCTCGCAGTCGGGGTCGGAGTTGTTCCAGACCATCCTTAACCTGTCGAACACGCAGGTCGGCGTCGGGCAGTTGGCGAACTTCCGCTTCCTGAGCGACCCGCCGCCGCCGCTCCCGCCGGGCTTCTCGATTAGCGAGTTGACCGTCGGCGGCTTCGGCCGCATCAACGACCCGGACGCCTCCGAGCCTTATGTGCAGAAGTTCTCGCTCGGGTACGAGACGAGCATCGGCAACAACATGACGCTCTCGACCGACTTCGTCCACACGCTCGGCCTCCACGAGCCGCGCGTGCAGGTCATCAACCCGCGCATCCGGCAAATCTGCGACCCGCTCTTCCCGAACTCGAACCCGGCGTCGCCGCTCTGCGTGCGCGGCGTCACCAGCCGCGTGCTCGACCGCGCCTTCGTCAACGCGGGTCTGCCGGCCAACCGCATCGAGCAGATCAACATGATCGGCACGACCAACCGCTCGCTCTTCGACAGTTGGGCGACGACGCTGCGACGCCGCACCCGCCGGATGACGCTCTCGGCCAGCTACGTGTTGTCGAACGCGCGCTCGTGGGGCGGACAGCCGCTCGCCTCCTACAGCGGCAACGGCGTCGCCACGACGCCCGACAACCAGTTCCGCGAAGACGAGTACGGCCCGAGCCGCATCGACGAGCGCCACCGCATCGTCGCCAGCGGCGTCTTCGACCTGCCGGGCGACTTCCAACTCGCGCCGCTGCTCCAGTACGCGAGCGCGCGGCCCTACTCGCTCAACTCCGGCATCGACCTTGACGGCGACGGCTTCGTCACCAACGACCGCATCTGCGAGGGGACTAGCCCGGCGGCCGTCTTCGCGGCGCGCGGAAACTCCGCCGCGATTCAGGCGCTCAACCCGCTCGGCTGCCGTCAGGTGCAGGTCAACAGCCAGCGCACCGGCTTCATCACCGACTCGGCCGGGAACATCATCGACGAGCGCGACGGGCGCTACTTCAACTTAGACCTCCGCGCGCAGAAGACCTTCCGGCTCGGCGAGCGGTTCGCCTTGAAGGGCTACGTCGATTTCTTCAACCTCTTCAACACCGAGAACCTTTCGTTCTCGAACCGCCTCGGCAACACGCCCGCGACCGCCGGTGGCACCTTCATGCAGCCCAACTCGCTCTACGGGCCGGGCTTCGGCCCGCCGGTCGGCCGCCCGCTCACCGTCCAACTCGGAGTCCGCATGGACTTCTAGTCGAACGCTCTGACGGCGCGAACCGAACGCGCACACTCAAAGGCGTCGGGCTTAAATGCCCGACGCCTTTTTTTATCCGAGCGGGAAGGGAATTCAGACCGACGACGCGAGAGCGATTTCGAGCGCGCGTTCGAGCGGGCGCTCGGAGAGGTATTCGACCAGCCCCGACTCGTAAGCCTCCGCGCCGTTCAGGCGACGGCCCGTCAGAAACATCTCGGCCGCGACCGACGGGCCGACGGCGAGCGGGAGACGCCGCGTGCCGCCCCATCCCGTGATGATGCCCAGACGCGCGCCCGGATGCGCGAAGACCGCGCGCGGCGAGGCGACGCGGAGTCTACACGCGAGCGCGAGGTCGAGTCCGCCGCCCATGCAGTAGCCATCGACGGCCGCGATGGTGAGCGTTCGCGCGTCGGCGATTGTTTGAAAGAGACGTTGGCCGCGCGCGGAGAGACTTCGCGCCGAGTCGGGCGTGAGCGACGACACCTCGCGTATGTCCGCGCCGGAGGCGAACACGTCGCCCGTGCCGTTGAAGACGACTGAGTTGATGGATGCGTCGGCGGAGAGTTGAGAGAATGCTTCTTCGATGGCGTTGAGCGTGGAAGTGGAAAGCGGGTTGCGCTCATCGGGGCGCGCGAGTCTGATGACGGCTGCCGCGCCGTGGGGTTCGACGACTACGGGCGGGCCGCGCCGCTCGTCGCCGCTCATGTGCGCGGGCGGACGTTCTCGCGCAGGAACTTGACGATGTCTTCGGTCGAAGTCCCCGGCAGGAAGACTGCCGCGACGCCCTGCTCCTTGAGTTTCGTGATGTCCTCGGCGGGCACGATGCCGCCGACCAAGACGAGGCAGTCGTCCATGCCGCGCTCGCGCAGAAGCCCGACGATGCGCGGGCAGAGCGTGTTATGCGCGCCCGAAAGTATCGAGACGCCGACGGCGTCAACGTCCTCCTGAAGCGCGGCCGCCGCGATCATCTCGGGCGTCTGCCGCAGGCCCGTGTAGATGACCTCCATCCCCGCGTCGCGCAGCGCGCGCGCGATGACCTTCGCCCCGCGGTCGTGACCGTCGAGGCCGGGCTTTGCGACGAGGACGCGAATCTTTCGTTCACTCATCTTCAGAATGCCGGTTCTTCGTAGAGGCCGTAGACATCGCGCAGCGCGTCGCAGATTTCGCCGAGCGTAGCGTAGGCGCGGACGGCCTCGATGGTCGCGGGCATCGTGTTCTCTTCGTCCCGCGCGGCCTTCTTCAGTTTCTCAAGCGCGTTCTCGACCGCGCCACCGTCTCGACGTGCGTGCGTCTCTTCGAGCCGCTGTAGCTGGTGCTCGCGCACGGCCTCGTTGATGACGAGGATGGGGATTTCCGAAGGCTCCTCCTCCATCTGATACTTGTTGACGCCGACGATTGTCTGGTCGCCGCGCTCGACGGCCTTCTGATATTGATAAGCCGACTCCTGAATCTCGCGCTGCGGGAATCCCTTCTCGACGGCCTCGACCATCCCGCCCATCGCGTCAATCTTGCTGAAGTATTCGAGCGCCTCGTCCTCCATCTTCTTCGTCAAAGACTCGACGAAGTAAGAGCCGCCCAAAGGGTCGACCGTGTTCGCGACGCCCGTCTCCTCGGCGATGATCTGCTGCGTGCGAAGCGCGATGAGAGCCGCGCGGTCGGTCGGGAGCGCGAGTGCCTCGTCGTAGGCGTCCGTGTGTAGCGACTGCGTGCCGCCGAGGACTCCGGCGAGCGCCTGAATGGCGACGCGCACGATGTTGTTCAAGGGCTGCTGGACGGTCAAAGAGACTCCGGCCGTCTGCGTGTGGAAGCGAAGTTGGAGCGTGCGCTCGCTCTTCGCGCCAAAACGCTCGCGCATCACGCGCGACCAGATGCGGCGCGCGGCGCGGTACTTCGCGACCTCCTCGAAGAAGTCGTTGTGCGCGTTGAAGAAGAAGGAGATGCGTGGCACGAACTCGTCAACATCGAGGCCCGCGCGCACGCCCCACTCGACGTACTCCAGCCCGTCGCGCAAGGTGAAGGCCAACTCCTGCGCGGCCGTCGCGCCCGCCTCGCGGATGTGGTAGCCGCTCACGGAAATCGGGTTGTACTTCGGCACGTTGCGCGTGCAGTACTCGAAGGTGTCGATGACGAGCTTCATCGCCGGGCGAATCGGGTAAATCCACTCCTTCTGCGCGATGTACTCCTTGAGGATGTCGTTCTGTAGCGTGCCCGAGATTTTCTTAAAGTCAGCGCCCTGCTTCTCGGCGACGACCAGATACATCGCGAGCAGAACGGACGCGGGCGCGTTGATGGTCTGCGAGACGGTCACCTCTTCGAGCGGGATGCCGTCGAAGAGAACTTCCATGTCCGCGAGTGAAGAGACGGCGACGCCGCACTTGCCGACCTCTCCTTCGGAGAGCGGCGAGTCGGCGTCGTAGCCCATCAAGGTCGGCAAATCGTATGCGACCGAGAGGCCGGTCTGCCCGTGCTCAAGAAGATATTTGAAGCGCGCGTTCGTCTCCTCGGGCGTGCCGAAGCCTGCGAACTGGCGCATCGTCCAGAGCTTGCCCCGGTAGCCGGTCGGGTGTATGCCGCGCGTGTAGGGGAACTCGCCGGGGAACGAGGTGTCGCGCTCGAAGTCGACGTCGGCGGTGTCGGCCGGCGTGTAGAGACGCCTGACCTCGTCGAGCGACACGGTCTCGAAACGACGCTTGCGCTCGGGGCGCTTGCGCAGGACGGGTTCGAGCGTCTCCTGCTCCCAACGCTCGACCGCGGCTTGTTCCGTCGAGGAAACTTCTTTCGTCTCCGGCATAAAACCTCTCCTCGTGGCGGCGGCGCGGCCCCTCGGCGATGCGCCTAAGTCGTTGAAATTTCAGAGAAAAACAGAGAAAACGATATTAGTTGACGCCCGCGGAGGGTGTCAACC
>DASUNL010000149.1:0-2209 GCA_036277175.1 Pyrinomonadaceae bacterium
GCGTTACTCTCAACACACGCCACTCATGACTCAATGCCGCACGGTTTTGGTTTTGCTCGTCACTCATCACTCGTCACTGAGTTGTTATGTCGTATCTTGTTGACGGGAACAATGTGATGGGGCAGCGCGTGGGGTGGCATAGGGATAAGGCGGGCGCGCGGAGGAGACTCTTGTCGGAGTTGGCGCGGCTCGCGAGTGGCGAAGGCGTGCGGGTCGAGGTGGTGTTTGACGGCGCGCCTGACGAGCACTTTCCGGACGGGTCGTATTTTATGGGCGTGCGCGTCTTCTACGCGGCGCGCGGGTCGGACGCCGACTCCAAGATTAAGCGGATGGTTGACGCCGCGCGCGAGCGGCGGACGCTCGTCGTCGTCACTTCAGACCGTGAGCTGGCCGCATACGTGCGCGCCTCGGGCGTGCGGGTCGTCAGGTCGGGCGAGTTTCGGCATAGGCTCGACGCGGCCGTCGGGCCGCAGCGCGCGGGCGCGGGCGAGAGGGAAGAGCCGCCGAGTCTGTCGCACGAAGAGTTGCTGCGGGAGATGCGCTACTTCGGGGTCGCGCCCGAAGACGACGAAGAGGCGTGAATCGTGAGTCGTCAATCGTCCATCGTCAATCGTGGTTGAGACGAAGCCCCGGTTGAGTGTTGAAGCTCAAACGGGGCTTCACTCTGCTTTTCGATTTACGATTTACGATTAACTATCCTTGCTCCTTGTTCTCGACGAGGGTCACGTCGAAGGTGAGTCTCTGGCCCGCGAGGGGGTGGTTGGCGTCGAGCGTGACGTGCGTGTCCGTGACTTCGGTAATCGAGACGGGCAACTCTTGGCCGTCGGGCAGTTGCATCACAAGCGTCATGCCCTCCTTCGGCTCGTCGTCGAGGCGCATCCCTTCGCGCGGGACGGCCGACACGAGTTGCTCGCGGCGCGCGCCGTAGGCGTCCTCCGGCTCAATCTGGAAGGTCCTTGTCTCGCCGACCTCCATGCCGCGCACGGCGTCGTCGAAGCCCGCGATGACCTCGCCCGCGCCGACCTTAAACTCCAAAGGGTCGCCGTCCTTCGAGGAGTCGAATTCCGTGCCGTCGTCGAGCCGCCCCGTGTAGTGTACGCGCACCGTGTCGCCGTCTTTCACGCGCTCCGCCATCGTCTTGCACCGCCTTCTTGAAATTTCGTCAGACCCCCGAAGCATCGCACACACGACGCGGAAAAGACAGCGCGCGGAGGCGCGTCAAACCGACGACCGCGCGCCGTGGCCTTCGGCCGTCCATTGCTTGCGGCCTTAGTTTCGGACAAAATCCTGAAATCTAACCGCCGAACACGCGCGGCCCTGAAGCTCAACGAAGGGGTTTGAATTCGATGGGGAAATCGCTCGCACGCAAACCGCTCGCACTGCTGCTGCTCGTCGCCCTGCTCCTCCTGACGACGCTCGCGCCCGCCGCGCCCTCGCCGACGGCCTCCACACAACAGCCACCGCCCGCGCAGGAGAACAGACCTTCGACGCAAAGCCCGGCGCAAGACGCGCAGACCGTCGCGGGCGACGATGACGACGTCGTTCGCATCACGTCGAACCTCGTCCAACTCGACGTGGTCGTCAAGGACGACAAGGGCAACCTCGTGACCGACCTCACGCCCGAAGACTTCGAGCTTTACGAGGACGGCAAACGGCAACCCATCACAAACTTCTCTTTCGTCTCGACCGAGTCGGGCGCGGCGCGTCCGGCGGCGAGGGTGCGCGCCGACAGGACGGCCCCGCCCGTCCCGCCCGCGCGCCTGCGGCCCGAACAGGTGCGCCGCACCATCGCGCTCGTCGTCAACGACCTCGGCACGTCGTTCGAGAGCATGTATCACGTCCGCCGCGCGCTCAAGAAGTTCGTCGAGGAAGAGGTGCAGCCGGGCGATTTGGTCGCCGTCGTCCGCGCGAGCGCCGGGATGGGCGCGTTGCAGCAGTTCACGTCCGACAAGCGCGTGCTGCTCGCCGCGATTGAGCAAGTGCGCTGGAGTCCTTTGGGCAACAGCGCGGGCGTCAGCGCGTTCGCGCCCGTCGGGGCCGACCCGTCGGTGCAGGCCGACCGGCAGATGGGCATCCGTGGCGGCCCGTCGGGTTCGAGGCGCGACGCGGCGGGCGACCGAGCGCAGACGCCGACGCAGCGTGTGCAGGAGTACCGCGAAGAGATTTTCACCGTCGGCACGCTCGGCGCGCTCAACTACATCCTGCGCGG
>DASUNL010000150.1:0-12893 GCA_036277175.1 Pyrinomonadaceae bacterium
TTCGGCCTCGACGAGCTGGACGAGGAGGTGGCCGCGCCCGCGCAAGCCATCGCCGACCCAGAGGCCCGCCTGCGTTTCATGATCGCGACGCACGCGCGCCTCGTCACGCGCGGGCAGGGAGCAATCACCATCCTCGTCGATGAGATTACGGCGCTCACGCCCGCGCAGAATCGAAAAATCACGCGGCGCAAGCGCGAGTACTTCGACTACCTGCGCGGGCTTTTGGACGAGTTGAAGTCGCAGGGCAAGCTCGCCGACGTTGACACGACGGCGGCCTCTTTCAGTCTCCTCGGCATGATTAACTGGCTGTCGCGCTGGTTCCGTCAGGACGGCGCGCTGACGGCCGAGCGCGCCGCCACGGAGATTACGAAAATCGCGCTTCACGGGATTCTGCGCCCCGACCCGCGCGCCGCCCGAACAAGTTTTTTAAAAGCAGTAGACAGTAGACGGTAGAGAGTTTTCAGTTTTCAGTTTTCAGTCTTCAGCTATTGAGTGACGGCATCAGGCGTCCGGTCGTCTTTAACTGCTCAAGAGTAGGAAGCGACGAACTGAAAACTGAAAACCGAAAACTGAAAACTGACTTATGAACATCCTCGTCTGTCTCAAACAGATTCTCGACCCCGAAGTGCCGGCGCGCGACTTCCGCGTGGACGCGGCGCGGCGCGAGGCCGAGCAAGGGTCGGCCAATCTCGTCACCAACATCTTCTGCGAAAACGCCTTGGAGACCGCGCTGCAACTGCGCGAGCGCGCGGGCGACGCGAAGATAACCGTCGTCTCCTACGGGCGTCCGACGGCCGAAGACTCTCTGCGTAAGGCTCTGGCGATGAAGGCCGACGCGGCCGCGCTCGTCACACGAGAGTCGGACGCGACGAACCCCGACCCGCTCGCCGTCGCGCGCGTCCTCGCGGCGGCCACGCGCAAGCTCGGCCCGTTCGACCTCATCATGACGGGGCGCGAGGCGGGCGACTGGGGCGCGGGGCAGACGGGCGGTTTGCTGGCTGAAGAGTTAGGGCTGCCGTGCGTATCCTTCGTCGATGGCGTCGAGACGGCGGGCGATAAGCTACGTCTTCGGCGGCAGACGGACACGGGTTGGGAGTTAATCGAAGCCGACCCGCCCGTCGTCGTCACGGTGACGAACGACGAGCACAACGTGCCGCGCATCCCGAAGGTGCGCGACGTGATGATGTCGTACCGCCAGCCACTTACCACTTTCACGCTCGCCGACCTCGGCCTCGACGAGGACGCGGGCGGCGACTACTACGAAGTCGCGGAGCTATTCATCCCGCAGAAGGAGGCGCGCTGCGAGTTCGTCGCGGGCGACACGCTCGACGAAAAGGTCGAAGCCTTCGCGCGCCACATCGTCGCGGTCACGCGCTCTCTGTAAATCATTTATGGAAGAAGTCTGTATCTGTCTTTTCGCCTCGCAAGGTTACGACAAGGCCGCGCAGGGGTTGGCGGGCGCGGGCCGTCGTCTGGCCGACGAGTTGGGCGCGCGTTTTCGCGCCGTCGTCATGGGCGCGGGCGCGGACGCGCTCTCGTCAGAGCTTGCGCGCGTCGCCGACTCGGTGACCGTGGCCGACCAAGAGGAGCTTGCCGAGTACCAGCCGGAGACTTACCTCGCGGCACTCACGCGCCTGTGCGGCGAGACGGAGACGCGCGCCGTCTTGCTCGCGAACGACACGTACAGTCAGGAGATTGCGCCGCGTCTCGCGCACCGCTTGGGGGGAAGCGCCATCGGCGACGGCGTCGAGGTGCGGGTCGAGGGCGACGCTTTGCGCGTCGTGCGGCAGGTCTACGGAGGGAAGGCGCAGGCCGTGATTGAGCCGAAGCGGCGACCGGCCGTCGTGTGGCTGCGCGCGCGCTCGTTCGCGCCCGCCGCGCCGCGCGCCGAAAGTGGTGAGGTCACGCGCGCCGCGCTCGACATCACGACGGACGCGCGCACGCGCATCGTCGAGCGCAAGGCCGAGAGCGGCGGCGAGTCGCGTCTGGAAGAAGCGCGCGTCATCGTCTCGGGCGGGCGCGGCATCGGCGGGCCGGAAGGCTTCGAGACGGAGTTGAAGCCTTTGGCCGAGTTGATGGGCGCGCAGTTGGCCGCGTCACGCGCGGCGTGCGACGCGGGCTGGGTCCCGCCGACGTGGCAGGTCGGGCAGACGGGCAAGAAGGTGACGCCGGAACTCTACCTCGCCGTCGCCATCACGGGCGCGAGCCAGCACATGGCGGGCATCTCCGAGGCCAAGTCAATCGCCGCCATCAACACAGACCCCGACGCGCCCATCTTCAAACATTGCCGCTTCGGCATCGTCGAGGACTATCGCAAGGTCGTCCCCGTGCTGCGCGAAAAGCTGACAACGCTTTTAAGTGACGAGTGACGGGAAAGCGGTCAGCGGTCAGCATTCAGCCAACGGCTTCCGCCGCGCGCCTGACTGCTCTCGTGAACTCCGCGCCTTCTTTCGTCCGCTCTATCAAAGCTGAGTGCTGATAGCTGAACGCTGAGTGCTCGCTCGTCACTCGTCACTCGTCACTGCCTTATGGAAGCCACGCGCCAGATTTACTGGAACGTCTCGAACGTCTGGGTGATGTATGCGCTCTCGCTCGCGGCGGCGGGCGTCGCGGGCTACGGGCTGTACAGGCATCTGAGTCGCTGGCGTCGCGGGCAACCGGCCGCGCGCTTCGACCGACGTGGCGAGCGCGTCCGACTTCTCTTCAAACACGCCGTCGCGCAGCGACGCACGGCGCGCGACAGCTACGCGGGACTCTTCCATCAATTCATCAGCTACGGCTTCGTCGTCTTAACGATTGCGACCACGGTCGTCGCGCTCGACGCCGACTTCGGGACGACGATCATGCGCGGGAGGTTCTATCTCTACTTCCAGTCGTTCACCGTCGACGTGTTCGGCGCGCTCGTCATGTTGGGCGTCCTGATGGCCGCCGCGCGCCGCTACATCAAACGCCCGCGCAAGCTCGTCCACACGGACGAGGCCGCGCTGATACTCGCCGCGGTCTTCGTGATGTGCCTGCAAGGTTTTCTCATCGAGGGCTGGCGCATCGCCGCGACGAACGACCAGTGGGCGAGTTGGTCGCCGTTCGGCAACCTCGTCGCGCGTGCCTCGCGCCGCGTGATGAGCGTCGAGACGATGCAAAGGGCGCACCTCTTTACGTGGTGGTTTCACCTCGTCGTGAGTCTCGCCTTCCTCGCGTGGCTGCCATACACGAAGCTGATGCACGTCCTGACCGCGCCCCTCAACATCTACACGGCCAACCTCGCCCCGCTCGGCGCGTCGCTCAAAAGCGTTGACTTCGAGAAGACCGAGTCCTTCGGGGTCAACTCGCTCAAGGGGTTCACATGGAAAGACCTCCTCGACCTCGACGCCTGTACGGAGTGTGGGCGCTGCACGGCCGTCTGCCCCGCCAACACGGTCGGCAAAGAACTCTCGCCGCGCGACATCATCCTCGGGCTGCGCGACCTGATGCACGCGCGCCCGCGCGAAGCCTTCGGCCTCGTCGCTGCGAACGGCGACGGACTGACGGCCGTCGGTGCGGACTCAGCACTCACGCCCGCCGACAGAGAGCCGACCGTGGACGTCGAAGCGCGAAAGCCTCTCGCCATCATCGGCGCTGTGCCCGCCACGTCGCCCTTGCCCCTGTGGCAATGCACGACGTGCGCGGCGTGCATGGAGGCGTGCCCGGTCTTCATCGAGCAGATGCCGAAAATCGTCGACATGCGCCGACACCTCGTGATGGAGGAGGCCGATTTCCCCGAGTCGATGCAGGAGGCTGTCATGTCTTTGGAGCGGCGCGGCCACCCGTTCAGCGGCACGCAGGCGACGCGGCTCGACTGGGCCGATGGTCTCGACGTCAAACAGATTGCCGACGCGCGCGACGCCGAAGTGCTGCTCTGGGTCGGCTGCGGCGGCGCGCTCATCGAGCGCAATCAGAAGGTGACGCGCGCGACGGCGCAACTCTTGGAGCAAGCCGGTGTCAGGTTCGCCGTCATGGGGCGCGAGGAGAAGTGTTCGGGCGACCCCGCGCGGCGCATCGGCAACGAGTTTCTCTTTGAACAACTCGCGCGCGAGAACGTCGGCAAGCTCAACAAGTACGAGGTGAAGAAGGTCGTCACCGCGTGCCCGCATTGCTTCAACACTTTCAAGAACGAGTACCCGCAGTTCGGCGGCGCGTTCGAGGTCTATCATCACAGCGAGTACTTGGCGCGCCTCGTCGAAGAGGGAAGACTTCGGCCCGTCGCAGCGTCGGACAAGAAGATTACTTTCCACGACCCCTGTTACTTGGGGCGGCAGAACGGCGTCTACGACGCGCCGCGCAGCCTCGTGCAAATCTCTTCGCGCGCGGGCGCGGTCGAGTTGACGCGCACGCGCGAGGGGAGTTTCTGTTGCGGCGGCGGCGGCGGGATGAGCTTCGTCGACGAGCCGCCCGAGAAGCGCGTCAATCAGGAGCGCGCGCGCGAAGTCTTGGAGACGGGCGCGGACGTTTTGGCCGTCGGGTGCCCGTTCTGCATGACGATGATGGAAGACGGCATCAACGCGCGCAAAGGCGAGCGCGACGTGCGCGTGCTCGACGTCTCCGAGTTGCTTTGGGAGGCCGCGCGGCCGCGCGAGGACGCGACAACCTGAGAGGCTTACGTCATGGACTTGAATCTAACACCGGGCGAGCAGCAGTTCCGCGACGAGTTTCGCGCGTGGCTGCGGGCGAACGTGCCGCCGGAGTGGACGGGCGGCTCGGCGGGCGCGGAGGACAGAACGGAGTACATCAACTACCTCCGCGAATGGCAGCGCAAGCTCTACGACGGCGGCTGGGCCGGCATCTCTTGGCCCAAAGAGTTCGGCGGGCGCGGCGCGTCGTTGATGGAGCAGGCCATCTTTCAGGAAGAGTTGGCGCGCGCGAACGCCCCGCAGCTCGTCAACGCCATCGGCCTCTCGCTCGTCGGCCCGACCATCATCGCGCTCGGCACGCCCGAACAGAAGGCGCGCTACCTGCCGAAGATTCTCTCGGGCGAAGAGATTTGGTGTCAGGGCTTCTCCGAGCCGAACGCCGGAAGCGACCTCGCGGCTTTGGGCACGAAGGCCACGCGCGACGGAGATGATTTCGTCATCAACGGGCAGAAGATTTGGACGAGCTTCGCGCAGATGGCCGACCTGTGTCTCTTGCTCGTGCGCACCGACGCGGAAGCGCCGAAGCACAAGGGCATCACGTGTCTCCTCGCCGACATGCGCGCGGAAGGAGTCTCCGTGCGCCCGCTCCGACAGATGTCGGGCGACTCGGGCTTCAACGAGGTCTTCTTCTCGAACGTCCGCATCCCCGCCTCGCACGTCTTGGGCGAAGTCAATAAGGGTTGGACGACCGCCATCGCGGCCCTCATGAACGAGCGCGCCAACCTCGGCACAGGCATTCAAGTCGTCTTCAAAAGACAACTCGAAGCCCTCATCGCGCGCTCGCGAACCGTCGAGCGCGGCGGACGCCCCGCGAGCGAAGACCCGCTCGTCCGTCAGAAGCTCG
This sequence comes from Pyrinomonadaceae bacterium, assembly GCA_036277175.1. Taxonomy (GTDB): domain Bacteria; phylum Acidobacteriota; class Blastocatellia; order Pyrinomonadales; family Pyrinomonadaceae; genus DASQDT01. The sequence goes on from DASUNL010000150.1 coordinate 5,512, forward strand.
CGCAAGCCTTCCTCGAATTGGAAATCCTGCGGCTCAACACCAACCGCGCGCTGACGTCGCTTTCAAAGACCGGCATCCCCGGCCCGGAAGGCTCGATACAGAAGCTCTACTGGAGCGAGATGAATCAGCGCACGCAGCAGGCCGCGCAGGAAATCCTCGGCCCCTACGGACAGCTCAAAGAGTTCGACGGCGGCACTTGGGAGTATGCGTATCTTCGCACGCGCGGCAACACCATCGAGGCGGGCACGAGCGAAATCCAACACAACATCATCGCCGAGCGCGTGCTCGGATTGCCGAAAAGCTACTGAGACAGTTTTCAGTTTTTAGTTCTCAGCAAGGTTCGCACGCGCTCTTAACTGGAAACCGGAAACTGAAAACTGAAAACTGTTTATGGACTTCGATCTCAGCAAACCGCAGAAGCTTTTGAAGGAGTCGGCGCGGGCGCTTCTGGCGCGGGAGTGCAGGCCGGGGCGCGTGCGCGAGTTGATGGAGACTGGAGACGCGCACGACGCGGGGCTGTGGCAGGCGATGGCCGACCAAGGTTGGACGGGCCTCGTCGTCCCCGAAGAGCACGGCGGTTTGGGCCTCGGACTCGTCGAGTTGGCCGTCGTCGCGGAGGAGATGGGCCGCGCCTGTCTGCCCAGCCCGTTTCTCTCGACGCTCGCGGCGGCCGCACTCGTCGAGCGCGCCGGGAATGACGCGCAGCGCGCGAAGTACCTCGAAGCGTTTGCGTCGGGGAGCTTGCGCGCGACCATCGCTTTGCTCGAAGAGGGCGCGGACTGGGACGCGGACGCGGTGCGACTCGAAGCGTCGCGCGACGCGGGCGGCGACTTCACGCTCTCGGGCAGAAAACTCTTCGTCGGCGACGCGGGCGCGGCCGACCTCATCGTCTGCGTGGCGCGCGACGGCGACGCGCTGGCGCTTCTGCCCGTCGAGCGCGGGGCGGAAGGGTTGACGTTGAGGCCGACGCCATCGATGGACGCGACGCGCAAGGTCTACGAAGTCACTTTCAACGGCGCGCGCGTCGCGGCCGGTGAAGCCTTCGGCGCGGACGGCGACGCGCGCGGCGCGCTCGCGGGCGCGCTGCAAGTGGCGACGGTCGCCCTGTGCGCAGAGATGGTCGGCGGCATGCAGTGGGTACTCGACGCGACGGTCGAGTACGCGAAGACGCGCCAGCAGTTCGGCCGCGCCATCGGTTCTTTCCAAGCCGTGCAACACATGTGCGCCGACATGCTCTTGATGACCGAGAGCGCGCGCTCGGCCGCCTACTACGCGGCGTGGGCGTTGACCGAGCGCGACCCGGCGGCGGCCGTGGCCGTCTCGGTGGCGAAGGCTTACTGCTCGGACGCTTATCGCGAAGTCGCCAACCGAGGCGTGCAGGTTCACGGCGGCATCGGATTCACTTGGGAGCACGACTTGCATCTCTACTACAAGCGCAGCAAGTCGTCCGAGACTCTCCTCGGCGACGCGCGCTTTCACCGCGAGCGAATCGCGCGCCTCGTCGTTGACGGCGACGCCCTTTAAGGGATAAAGATGACGGCACACATCAGAGAGCTTTTCGACCTGACGGGGCGCGCTTGCGTTGTGACGGGCGGCTCAAGAGGTCTGGGCAAGGAGATGGCCGAGGGCTTGGCCGAAGCGGGCGCGTCTCTCATGCTCTGCGCGCGGCGCGAGGAGTGGCTCGCGGCCACGCTCGAAGAGATGCGCGCGCGCGGCTTCACGGTCGAAGGGATGCTCTGCGACGTGTCGAATGCGGAGCAGGTGCAGGCGGTTGTCGACAAGACGGTCGAGGTGTTCGGAAAGATAGATGTTCTCATCAACAACGCGGGCGTCTCGTGGGGCGAGCGGCCCGAGCGGATGCCGCTCGACAAGTGGCGGAAAGTGATTGACGTGAACCTGACGGGCGCGTTCCTCTTCTCGCAGGCGGCCGGGCGCGAGATGCTCCGGCGCGAGTACGGGCGCATCATCAACGTCTCGTCCGTCTCCGGCCTTCAGTCGTCGGCCGACGGGCCGCACTACGTCGGCTACGCGGCGTCGAAGGCGGGACTCTTCGGCCTCACGCGCGAGCTTGCGGCGACGTGGGGGCGGCAAGGCATCCGCGTCAACGCCATCGCGCCCGGCTTCTTCCACTCGCGCTTAGCCGACGCGGCCATCGAGTTTGCCGAACCCTCAATCAAGGCGCGCTGCCCCATCCCGCGCGTCGGCGCGCCGGGCGAGCTCAAAGGCGTCGCCGTCTTCCTCGCCTCCGACGCCTCCAACTACATCACCGGCCAGACCATCGTCGTCGACGGCGGCCGCACCATCGTCTGAGTGACAGGAGATTTCCGATGACGAGAGCGAGAGAGGTTGAAGAGGCCGGGGCGTCGCCTTACGCGGCGCGGCCGTGGCTCAGGCATTACGACTACTGGGTGCGCGAGCGCATGAACTACCCACGCCGTCCGCTCCACGAGATTCTGCGCGTCGCGGCCGTCGAAGTGCCCGACCGCCCGGCGACGGCCTTCATGGGCGCGCACCTGACGTTCCGCGAGATTAAGGAGCGTTCGGACAAGCTCGCGTCGGCGCTCGCGCGTCTCGGCATCGCGCAGGGCGAGCGCGTTGGCATCATGTTGCCGAACTGCCCGCAGTACGTCATCGCGGCCTTCGCGGTGCTTCGCATCGGCGCGGTCGTCGTCAACGTCAACCCGCTCTACACGCCGCGCGAGGTTCTGGTCGTCGCGAAAGATTCGGGGATGCGCGCGATGTTGACGCTCGACCTGCTCGCGCCCGTCACGCTCGCGGTGCGCGAAGAGACGAGCATCGAGCATTTAATCGTCACTTCGGTCGGCGAGTACTCGGCCGCGCAAGCGCCCGCGCCCGAAGTCGAAGGCGCTCTGAAACTCTCCGACCTCATCGCGGGCGGTGAGGTGGAAGAGTTGCCGAGCGTGGACATCAAGCCCGAAGACGTGGCCGTGCTGCAATACACGGGTGGGACGACGGGCGTGCCGAAAGGCGCGATGCTCACGCACTACAACATCTTCGCCAACGTCGTGCAGACGCAGTGCTGGGCGCACAGCGACTTGCGTCGCGGCGAGGACACGTACCTGCTCGTCATCCCTTTCTTTCACATCTACGGGTTCACGGTCGGCCTCGTCGCGGGCGTGTGGCGCGGCGTCCAGCAAGTTCTGATTCCGAAGTACGACGTCGACGCGCTCCTCAATGCCATCCGCGATTACACGCCGACGTACTTTCCGGCCGTCCCGACCATCTACATCTCGCTTCTCAATCACCCGAAGGCGCGCGAGTTCGGACTCCATAAGATACGCATGTTCAATAGCGGCTCAGCGCCTCTGCCCGTCGAAGTCATCGAACGCTTCGAGCGTCTGACGGGCGGCACGCTCAACGAGGGCTACGGGCTTTCGGAAGCCTCGCCCGTGACACACACCACGCCGCAGCTCTCGCGCCGCAAGCCCGGCAGCATCGGCCTGCCCCTGCCCGACACCGACATCAAAATCGTCGACCTCGAAACGGGCGAAACGGAAGTCGGCGTGGGCGAAGAGGGCGAGCTGTGCATCGCCGGGCCGCAGATAATGAAGGGCTACTGGAATCGTCCGGACGAGACGGCTATCGCGTTGCGCGAGGACGACGCGGGGCGCGTGTGGCTCTACACGGGCGACGTGGCGCGGATGGACGAGGACGGCTACTGCTACATCGTGCAGCGCAAGAAGGACATGATTATCGTCGGCGGCTTCAACGTCTACCCGTCCGAAGTCGAGGGGGTGCTCTATTCGCACCCGTCCGTGATGGAGGCCGCCGTCATCGGCATCCCGGACGCTTATCGCGGCGAGGTCGTCAAGGCGTGCGTCGTCTTAAAGCCCGGTGCTGAGGCGACAGCCGAAGAGTTGACCGCGCACTGTAAAGGCGGCTTGGCCGAGTTCAAAGTACCGGCGCGCGTAGAGATTCGCGAGAGCCTGCCCAAGACGGCCGTCGGCAAAATCCTCCACCGCATGCTGCGCGAAGAGGAACAGGCGAAGGGCTGAAGGTAAACACCGAAGAGCTTATGCAACTACTGGAAGGCAAAGTCGCCGTCATCACGGGCGCGGGGCGCGGCATCGGGCGCGCGTGCGGGGCGCTGTTTAGCGCGCACGGGGCGCGCGTCGTCCTCTCCGACATCGACGAGGAGCCGACGCGCGAGGCCGTCGAGGAAATCAAAGCGGCGGGCGGAGACGCCTTGGCCTTCGCGGGCGACGTGACGGCCTCGGACTTCGCGCCGCGTCTCATACGCGCGACGCTCGACACCTTCGGACGCCTCGACTGCATCGTCAACAACGCCGGTTACACTTGGGACGGCACGGTTCACAAGATGTCGGACGAGCAATGGCACGCGATGTTGGAAGTCCACCTGACCGCGCCGTTCCGCATCATCCGCGCGGCTTCCGAGTATTTGCGCGAGACGGCGAAGCGTGAGAAGGCGGAGCGCGGGCAAGCCGAGGCGCGCAAGATTATTAACGTCTCGTCGACGACGGGGACGCGCGGCAACGCCGGGCAAGTTAACTACGCGGCGGGGAAGGCGGGCATCGTCGGCGTGACGAAGACCCTTGCGAAGGAGTGGGGGCAGTTCAACATACAGGTCAACGCCGTCGCCTTCGGCTTCATCGAGACGCGGCTGACGCGCGCCAAGGAGTCGGGCGAGCGTGTCACGCGCGAGTCGGCCGACATCGCGCTCGGCATCCCGCAGGCGGGCCGCGACCTCGCGTTTAAGTTAATCCCTTTGGGCCGAGGCGGCACGACCGAAGAGGGCGCGGGGCCGGTGCTCTTCTTCGCGTCGCCTCTGAGCGATTACGTGTCGGGCCAAGTGTTGGAAGTGACCGGCGGCTTGTGAAAGGAGCATTCAGCGTTCAGCCGTCAGCGTTCAGTTTTTTGTTTGGCTGATCGCTGAGTGCTGACCGCTGACCGCTTAAATAGAGAGATTCACATGAACGAAGAGGCGATTAAGTTCGACATCTGCTGCGCCGCGCGACTGCTCTTCAGGCAGGGCTTGAGCGTGGCGAACGCGGGACACCTGAGCGTCGCGGTCGCGCCCGATAGGATGCTCGTCAACCACTTCGGACCGTCGTTCGCGACGCTGCGGCCCGAGAACGTCGTGCCCGTCGACTTCTCCGGCCGCGTGCTCGAAGGCGACGCATACGTCAACGACACCATACGCCTGCACGGCATCATCCACCGCGAGAACCCGAAGGCCGTCGCCGTCGCGCACACGCACCCGCCGTCGGTCGTCACCTACAGCGCGTTCCGCCTCGTGCCCGAAGTCTACGATCAGGAGAGTTGTCTTCTGGTCGACGACGTGGGCGTGGTCGAGGACGACTACGAGGGGTTGGCCGCCGAGGAAGAGCGCGTGATGCCGATTGCCGACGCCCTGCGCGAGCGCGCGGCCGTCATCCTCCCGAACCACGGCGCGATAACGACGGGCGACAACATACAGGTCGCCTTCCTGCGCATGGTTTTGCTCGAAGACATGACGCGGCGCAACCTCTCGGTCGCCGAGGCGGCGCGCAACCTCGGCCGCGAGCCGATACCGATTGCGCCCGACGCGGCGCGCCGCGCGAAGGCCGAGATCGCGCGCATACCTGTGCTGCCGCTCCTCTGGAAAGATTTTCTCACGCGCCTGCGCGCCACCGACCCAGACCTCTTCGAGGCGCGCGAGGCGGCGGGCGCTTAACGAATAACGTATTTCAAATTTCAAATTTGAGATTTGCGATTCGAGATTTGAAGTCAGCGACGGAGAGTTGATGAGCTACACGATTAAGCGCGTTGTGGTCATCGGGTCGGGGACGATGGGCGGCGGCATCGCGGCGCACGCGGCCAACGCAGGGCTGCCCGTCTACCTGCTCGACGTCGCGCCGCGGGAGCTAACGCCCGAAGAGGAGCGGCGCGGACTCGCTCTCGACAGTCGCGCTGTACGCAATCGCATCGTCAATGCGTCGCTCGAACGACTCAAGAAGTCGCGCCCGGCCGCCTTCTTCACGCCCGACGCGGCGGAGCTAATCACGGTCGGAAATCTCGAAGACGACTTCGACTGGGTCGCCGAAGGGGACTGGATAGTCGAGGCCATCGTCGAGCAGTTGCAGCCCAAGCGCGAGCTGTTCGCGCGCATCGAGCGCGTGCGCAAGGCCGGAAGCATCGTCACGAGTAACACTTCGGGTCTGCCGATTGCGGCCATCGCCGACCGTACGTCGGACGACTTCAAGTCGCATTTCCTCGGCACACACTTCTTCAACCCGCCGCGTTACATGAAGCTGCTCGAAGTCATCCCGACCGCCGAGACGCTTCCCGAAGTCACCGAGTTTATGACCGACTTCGCCGCGCGCCGCCTCGGCAAAGGCGTCGTCGTCTGCAAGGACACGCCCAACTTTATCGCCAACCGCCTCGGCTCAATCTACGGCGCATCGACGCTCGCCTACGTACTCAAAAATAAGTACACCGTCGAAGAGACGGACGCCATCGTCGGCCCACTTATCGGGCGGCCCAAGACGGCGCTCTTCCGCCTCCAAGACTTGGTCGGACTCGACGTGTCGAGCGCCGTCGGCGAAAACCTCTACGGCCTCATCCCCGACGACGAGACGCGCGAAGTCCTGCGCGACCAGAACCTCGGCACACTACGCACGACGCAGGTCGAGCGCGGCCGACTCGGCGACAAGACCGGCCAAGGGTTCTACAAAAAACCTCCGCGCGGCGCGAAGGGCGACATCCTCACGCTCGACCTTGAGACGATGGAGTATCGCGAGCGTCGCGAGCCTGAGCTTCCTTCAGTCAGCGAGGCTCTCAAGCTCAAACAACTGCCTGAACGTCTCCGCTTCATACTCGCGCGGGACGACCGCGCAGGACGGCTCGCTCGCCACGTCGTCTACAACGCCGTGGGTTACGCCTCGCGCCGCGTCCCCGAAATCACCGACCGCATCGCCGACGTTGACCGCGCGATGCGCTGGGGCTACTCGCACGAGTTGGGGCCGTTCGAGTTGTGGGACGCGCTCGGCGTGCGCGCGACGGCCGAGGCGTTGGAGCGAGAGGGCGTCGCCGTCGCCCTTTGGGTGCGTGAGATGCTCGACGCGGGGAATGAGACTTTCTACCGCGCCACGGACGACGGGCGCGCGAGCTACTACGACCCTGCGCGCAAGACCTACGTCGCGGAGGCTCTGGACGAGCGGAAGATTGAGTTGCGGCGCGTGAAGTCGGCGGGCGGCGTGGTGCGCGAAAACCGTGGCGCGAGTCTCGTCGACCTCGGCGACGGCGTCGCGTGTCTTGAGTTTCACACGAAGCTCAACACGCTGGACGCGGACGTGGTCGTGATGCTCGGCGAGGCGGTCGAGGAGGTCGAGACGCGCGGCTGGCGCGGCCTCGTCATCGGT
>DASUNL010000151.1:0-3475 GCA_036277175.1 Pyrinomonadaceae bacterium
TGCAAAGACTCTGGCGCGGGCAGACGATTACGGCGCGCGACGGCGCGGGCAAGCCCTGCGAGCTGCGCATCCTGCCGCGACCCATCCAGCCGGAGCCGCCCATCTGGCTCACCTGTAGCGGCGACCCGCAGATGTTCGTCAAGGCGGGCGAGCTGGGCTTCAACGTCCTGACGGCGCTCCTCTCGCAGTCGGTAGAGGAGATGGCCGGGAAACTTAAACTCTACCGCGACGCGCGCGAGCGGCACGGGCACGACCCCGACGCGGGCCGCGTCACGGTGATGATTCACACCTTCGTCGGCGACGACGAGCAGTCCGTCCTCTCGCGCGTGCGCGCGCCTTTGAGCGACTATCTCAAGGCGCACGTCGGGCTGATTGAGACGATGACGCAGAGCCTCGACATCAAGGTCAACATCGACAAGGAGCAGTATCTCGACCACCTTGTCGCCTTCGCCTTCGAGCGTTACTACCAGACGGCCTCTCTCATCGGGACGCCGGAGAAGTGTCTGCCGATGGTCGAGCGTCTCAAGGCGGTCGGCGTCAACGAGCTGGCCTGCTTCATCGACTTCGGCGTCGAAGTCGAAGCCGTCCTCGGCGGCCTCCGACACCTAAACACCCTGCGCCAGCTCTCGACGTCACGACGCGCAGTCGAAGGCGCGGGCGCGGAGTCTCGCGGCTCGATGTCGCAAACCGCCTAAAGCCATTCTTCCAACAGGTCACGGGTCGGCCGCGTGCGTCGGTCGCCCGTCTGTCCGTCAGGGGTCGCACGATGAACATGAAAAACGTCGAAGACATCTACCCGCTTTCGCCGATGCAGCAGGGGATTCTCTTCCACACGCGGCACGACCCGGTGTTTGCGATGTACTTCGAGATTATCACTTGGACGATGCGCGGCGAGGTCGACGTCGAGGCGTTCGGGCGCGCGTGGCAGCGCACGGTCGAGCGTCACACTATCCTGCGCACGGCCTTCGTCTGGGAGGGACTCGACGAGCCGCTCCAAGTCGTCCGCCAACGCGCGCGGCTTCCGCTCGCCTATCACGACTGGCGCGCGCTCTCGCCCCCTCAGCAGGAAGAGGAGCTACAACGTTTCTTCGCCGAAGAGAGGGCGCGTGGGTTCGACCTCTCGAAAGCCCCTCTGATGCGCGTCGCGCTCATCCAAACCGGCGACGAGAGCTATCGCTTCGTTTGGAGCTACTATCACGGCTTGATTGACGGGTGGTCTGGCTCGCTCGTCTTCAACGACGTCTTCTTCTTCTACGAGGCCATGCGGCGCGGCGTCGAGTTGGAGCCGCCGCCCGCGCCGCCCCCTTTTCGCACCTACATCGACTGGGGGCGCGCGCAGGATTTGTCGCAGGCGCGCGATTACTGGCAACGCACTCTCAAGGGCTTCAGCGCGGCGACGCCCATCGGCGGCGTCGGCGGGGCCGGACAAGACGGCGCGCTCGTCGCCGACGACACGCGCAGTTACCGCGAGCAGCAGATGAACCTCCCCGCAGAGACGACCGAGCGGCTCGTGCGTCTTTCGCGTCAGCATCAACTGACGCTCAACACACTGTGTCAGGGCGCGTGGGCCATGCTCTTGAATCGCTACAGCGGCGAAGAGGACGTGGTCTTCGGCGTCGCCGTGTCGGGCCGCCCGCCGACGCTTGAAGGCGTCGAGTCGATGATCGGCATGTTCATCAACACGCTGCCCGCGCGCATCGAGGTCGCGCCCGACCGCACGCTCATCCCGTGGCTCAAAGAGATTCAGCAGGCGCAGGTCGAGACGCGGCGTTACGAGTACAGCCCGCTCGTCGATGTGCATGGGTGGAGCGACGCCCCAAGGACGCGCCCACTCTTCGACTCCATCGTCTCTTTCGAGAACCACCCGATTGACCACTCTCTGCTCAAGCGCAGCGACCGCGTCGAGCTGCGCGACGTCGTCCACTACCACACCGCGACGGGCTACCCGCTCAACCTCATCATCGAGCCGGGCGACGAGCTGGTCGTCAAAATCCTCTACGACTTCGGCCACTTCGACGACGCCTCAATCGAGCGCATGCTCGGCCACATCAAACAGATGCTCATCGGCATCGCAGAAGACCCGCACCGCACGCTCGGAGAGTTTTCGCTCCTCACCGAAGAGGAGCGGCGACGCCTTTTGGTCGAGTGGAACGAGCGTCAGCGCGTCGAGTTGACCGGGGAGAGCATTCACGAACTCTTCGAGGCGCAGGCCGCGCGGACGCCCGACGCGGAGGCGCTCGTGGCCGGGGACGAAAGACTCACCTACGGCGAGCTAAACGCGCGCGCCAACCGGCTCGCACGCCGCCTGCTCGCGCTCGGCGTCCGTGCGGAAGTGCCCGTCGCGCTGTGCGCCGAGCGTTCGGCCGAGATGGTCGTCGCGCTGCTCGCCATCCTCAAGGCGGGCGGCTGTTACGTCCCACTCGACCCGGCGTACCCGCCCTCGCGCCTCGCCTTCATGCTCGAAGACACGCGCGCGCCCGTCCTCGTCACGCAGAAGCGACTGCTCGACGTCGTGCCCGCGTCGGAGGGCAACGCGCGCAAGGTCGTCTTACTCGACGCCGACGCGGAAATAACGGCACGCGAGGACGACGCGAACCTCCCGCGCGAAGAGGGCGCGGCTGAACGCCTCGCCTACATCATCTACACGTCCGGCTCGACGGGACGGCCCAAAGGCGTGGCCCTCACGCACCGCAGCGCCGCCGTCTTCCTTCACTGGGCGCGCGAGATGTTCGATGACGAACAACTCTCCGGCGTCCTCGCCTCGACCTCGATTAGTTTCGACCTCTCCGTCTTCGAGCTGTTCGCCCCGCTCAGTTGGGGCGGCAGGGTGTTTCTCGTCGAGAACGCGCTCGCGCTCGAAGAGCTAACGGCAGCCGGCGAAGTCACGCTCATCAACACCGTGCCGTCGGCAATGGCCGAACTGTTGCGGCTCGACGCTGTCCCCGCGAGCGCGAAGACCATCAACCTCGCGGGCGAGCCGCTCACGCGCCGACTCGTCGAGCAGTTGTACGAGCGAGGGAGCATCGAGCGCGTCTACAACCTCTACGGCCCTTCCGAGGACACGACCTATTCGACCTTCGCGCTCGTCGGGCGCGACGAGACGGGGACGCCGAGCATCGGACGGCCCGTCAGCAACACGCGCGTCTATTTGTTGGACGACGCGATGCGCCCCGTCCCCGTCGGCGTGGCCGGAGAACTCCACCTCGGAGGCGACGGGCTCGCGCGCGGTTACTTCGGCCGCCCCGACCTGACGGCCGAGCGTTTCGTCCCCGACCCGTTCTCTGGTGAGCCGGGCGCGCGTTTGTATCGGACGGGCGACCTCGCGCGCTACCGCTCGGACGGGCAGATAGAGTTCCTCGGCCGCCGCGACCATCAGGTCAAGGTGCGCGGCTTCCGCATCGAGTTGGGCGAGGTTGAAACGTCCATCGAAGCGCACGCGGAGGTGCGCGAGTGCGTGGTCGTGGCGCAGGAGCAC
>DASUNL010000152.1:0-2868 GCA_036277175.1 Pyrinomonadaceae bacterium
CCCGTTAGTCGCCGTCGCATTAGTCGCAGGCGCGCTCGCAGGCGGCGCGCTCTCGCTTACGGCGGGCAAGACGACAGGCGTCGTCTTCGCGTCGGCGGCCGTCTCTTTCGTCATGACGTTCGCGGCTGAGCCGTTCGTCGCGGGCGCGGACGCGCCCTCGGCCAGAGCCTTCGGCGCGGGGACGAAGTCTTCGGCCGGTGAAGTCTGCAAGGCCGTCTGTGTCGTCGGCGGCGCGGCGACCTGCTGGGGCTGCGTCGCGGGCGCTTGGGCGGCGGCGGCCGCCGCGTTGGCCTTACGCTGTCGCAACTCGGCGAGCTGATCCTCGCGGTCGGCGTCGCGCACCATTGCTTCGAGCGTCTCGGCGGCGGGCGTCTGCATCGAGCCGCTCGGCTTCGTCTCCTCGTCGCGCGGCGAGATGACGGGCGCGCGCAGGACGCGCGGCGTCATCGTGATGACGACGTCGGACTGGATGTTGTTCTTGCGCGGCGCGGTAAAGAGTCGGCCGAAGATGGGGATGAGTCCCAAGAGCGGAAGCCCCGCGCGGCCGTTCGACTCGCGGTCTTGCGCGATGCTGGCAATCATCATCGTCTTCCCGTTCGGGACGCGGGCCGTGCCCGTGATGCGCCGCTGCGTGAACGTCGGCGTCAGCGCAGAGGCCGCGCCCGACCCGGTCGTGCTCGTGTCCTTAGTCTCGATGACCATCTTGACCTGCACGTCCTGATTCGGGAAGACCTTGGGCGTGAAGTCGAGCGAGAGACCCGTGTCCTCGTACTGGATGACGGGGAAGCCGTTGCCGGAGAAGACGCCGGGCGTCGCCGTGCCCGTCCCCGTGCCCGTCCCTTGCGTCGGCGTGCTGAAGCCGCCGAACGGCGTCACGCTCGCGGTCTGCACGGGCACCTTCGCGCCGATGCGCGTCTCACTCTTCTCGTCGTCGAAGGCGTGCACCTGCGTCGAGAAGACGAGGCGTGTGTTGTCCTTGCTCTGCAAAAGCGAGAGCGAGGAGGCCGGGATGAGCAGGCCGACGCCGGTCGAGACGGGTACGGTCACGCCGGCCGTCCCCGTCGCGATGCGGCGCGCGCCCTCGAAGAGGATGGAGGCGGGCTGGAGGCCGCCGAGGGTCGTCAGCGAATCGACCGTGCCGAACTGGTTGCCGATTTGCAGAAGGTCTGTGCGCGAGACCTCGTAGATGGAGACCTCCATCACGACCTCGGCGCGATCCTTATCGACGCTCTTCAGTAGGTCGCCGATGATGCGCACGTTCTCGGGCGTGTCGCGGACGGTAATCGAGTTGGTCGCCTTGTTGGTGACGACCTGCGGCGTGCGCCCGGCGTTGGCGGGCAGCGCCGCCTGTATCAGCTGGCGCGCGTCGTTCGGGTCGATGTTCGACAGGTAGAAGGTGCGGAGCACCAACTCCTGATACTGCGGGCGCTTCGACTGGTCGGCGACGAGGATGGTGCGGCGCGAGAGCTTCTGGAAGAAGAGTCCGTGGGCGCGGAAGATGTAGTCGAGGGCTTGGGCGGCCGTCACGCCCTTGAGCTGCACCTTGATGTTGCGCTTGGTCTGCGCGAACTGCGCGTCGAAGACGACGTTTAAGTTCAGCTCGTTCGTCATCTGGCGGATGAAGTCTTCGAGGTCGCCGTTGTAGTTGATTTGACGAAGGGGCTGCGTGCGCTCGCTGATTTGCGCCTCGTCGGCGGCGGCCGAAGCCGCGACGCGCGAGCCCGAGGGCGCTCCCGCTGCGGGGCGCGGCGCTTCGGGCGTCGTGCGCGGTCGCGTCGGGTCGCTCTGCACGTCGGTCTCGTCTAGGGCGGGCAGCCCCTCCTTCTCGCGCTGAAGCCGGAGCATGCGCTCCATCTCGGAGGCGGCGAGGAGGTTGACGGGGTCGTAGCCGTAGGCGGTGCGGAAGGCGTTGTACGCGCCGACGTAGTCGCCCTGCTCGGCGAGCGAGCGGCCCTTCTGCATGTAGACCTGCGAGGCGTTGAAGACGGCGCGGCGGTAGTGGAGTTGGTACTCGGTGTCCGAGGGACTCGCCGCGACGGCCAAGGCGTACTCCTGCGCGGCCTTCTCCCACTGCTGCGCCTGCTCGGCCTGAAGCCCCCGCTTGTAATTCTTCTCGCCCTTCTTGGCGAGCGCGGCGGTGGGCGCGGCCAGCAGCACGAAGGCCATCAGGACGGCAGCGCACGAGCGCGTGCGTCGGGTACCTCTCATCTTCTCGAACCTCACTTTCAACTTCCGGGAGTTTCGGGCGCGTGTCTGTAAACGACTTTGCTCCGACGGCCGAGCAGAGTCTCGGTAAAGTATGATGCCGGGGAGTGACCGACGGAAAAATTAAGAAGCCGGCGGGCCGCCCGCCGCGAACGACCGGGGACGATTCTCTTCAGAGACTCCCCGCCCTCTGTCGTTATCGGGCGCTCACCTTACACGCCGGGACGCCCATAATAGTTCCCTAAACGCGGGCGACACAAGCCGGCGGCGCGGGCCTCGGGCGTCACTTGTGCCCGTTCTTAATCTCCTCGACGAACGTGACGCGATTAATCTCGTGCAGGGTCGAGACGCCGCCGAAGACCTTCTTGAGCGCCGACTCGCGAAGAGAGCGCAGGCCCTCCTTCTCGGCCGAGCGGCGCACTTCCGAGCCGGGGCGGCGGTCGATAATCATCTCGCGGATGTTGTCCGAGAGGTTCAGAAGCTCGTGGATGGCGGTGCGGCCACGGTAGCCCGTGTGGTTGCACGCATCGCAGCCGACGCTCATGTAGAAGACGTGCTCGCGGTACTCTTCGGGGCGGAGGCCCGACTCCAAAAGCTCGTCGTCGGTCGGCCGGTACTTACGCTTGCAGACCGTGCAGAGCATGCGTATGAGCCGCTGCGCCA
>DASUNL010000153.1:0-4759 GCA_036277175.1 Pyrinomonadaceae bacterium
TTTCCGTCTGCGTGCCGACCGTGCTGCGCGGGTTGCGCGTCGAGTTCTTCTGCCGGATGGCGATGGCCGGCGGGATGCCGCGCACCTCGTCCACGTCCGGCTTGTCCATCCGCTCCAAGAACTGGCGCGCGTAGGCCGACAAAGACTCGACGTAGCGGCGCTGGCCTTCGGCGTAGATGGTGTCGAAGGCGAGCGAAGACTTGCCGGAGCCGGAGACGCCGGTGACGACCGTCAGCTTTTCGATGGGGATGGAGAACGAGACGTTCTTGAGGTTGTTGACGCGCGCCCCGCGCACTTCGATTGCTTCTTCCGTCATGGCTCGCAAAAGGTTACCGCGCCGCACAGTGAACTTTCGGGAGGCGCGGCGAACCCCGCATGATAACCCGAAACGGAGGCGGAGGCGAAATGGCGGCGCGCGCTCTTTAGACCCAGAGGAAGGCCGGGTGGTCGTGGCCGGTCGCTTGGTTGATGACGCGCTGGTAGACCTTGGGGCCGAAGTTGCTGTTGGTGAGGACGACGAGGCCGGAGCTTCGGGCCGCGTCGCCGATGGCGAAGGAGTGGTAGGTCAGGCCATCGCCCCAGTGCCAGAAGTACTGGCGGCCCTGCTCGCTTTCGAGTCCCCAACCCAAACCCCACGCGAGCGCGCTGTTGATGCGGACGCGCGGCACAAGCATCTCGCGGCGCGTCGAGTCTTTGAGGTCTAAGGAGTCGGGGCGCGGGCGCTCCATGACGCGGAGCATGAAGCGGGCGTACTCGGCGGCGGTCGTGTGGAGGCTTCCGGCCGCGTTCGGCTGAATGCCGACGGGGTGACCGTTCCAGTTGGGGTCGATTTCGGGCATCGCGCGCGCGGCGTCCTCGTGTCGCCACTCGACGGCGGGCTTCCGCCACTTCGCGGCGACCTCGTGCATCTTGCGACCGCCGCGCGCGAAGAAGCTCTCGACGGCCTGTCCGCGATTGCGATGCGTGAAGACGCCGCGCCGCTCGTACTCGGGAAGCCACACGTAGCTGCTCGACGCCATGCCGAGCGGCACGAGCACGCGCTCGCGCATGTAGGCGGCGAACGGCTGACCGGAAATCTTTTCGACGACGCGCTGGAGGTAGTAGTAGCCCTCGCCCGAATACCCGAAACGCTCGCCGGGGTCGAAGGCGATTTGGAGCTTGTCGTCTTTGGCGAAGCGCCAGTTCTGAAGACCCGTCGAGTGCGAAAGGACGTGGCGCGCCGTGATGAGCTTCGAGCGCGGGTCTTCGAGTGTGTAGGCGTCGGGGAGGTAACCCGCGAGCGGGCGGTCGAGGTCAATCAGCCCCTCGTCGCGCATGCGCAGGACGGCGTAGGCGAAGACGGGTTTACTGAGGGAGGCGGCCGGGAAGATGGTCTCGGCGTCGACCGGCTCTTTCGTCTCCGCGCTGCGGACGCCGAAGCCGCGCGACCAAACCACTTGGCCGCCCTCGACGACCGCCACCGAGATGCCCGGCACGTAGGCCAACTCCATCACACGCGGCAGGCGCGCGAGAAAGTCCTCCGTCAGGTTGCGCGGGCGCTTCGCGTCCGTCTTGCCTTGCTTGGGCGCGGCGAGCAGGGAAGAGAGGCGTGGCGTGGCGAGCGCGGCGAAGGCGGCGGCGAGCGTCCGTGCGCCGAAGCGGCGGCGGGTGATTCGGGTCATCGTTTAGCCTCGAACGGGACGGGCGGCGGAGAGTTCCGAAATGTTGTAAAAACCGGAGACGGATGACGATGATAGAGGCTTCGCGGGGAGACGTGGACGTTTAGGTGACGGAAGGGCGATTTTTCGTGACGAGCGGGACGGTCAGGATGACGGCCGCGCGGGTCGCACCCGCCTTCATCCGCAGGGCCGGGGCGCGCCTCGGGGCTTGCAACTGGGCACCTAAATAGTGCATCCTATTGCAGGTTACTCCTTCTCTCGCGCATCAACGGTGATGCGCCCCGCGCCTCGACGGTTGGCGGCGGCGTTTTGGATGGTTCGAGAGCAGGCTGATTCTCAACTCAGAGGCCGCTCGACTGAGCATCCGAATACGGGTCTTCGCTGCCACCGTTACACCGAAGCCGCTTTGATTCGAAGCTTCTTTTGACACTCTCTGCGGGGAGTAAGGGTACACACATGTCCATGAAACTTTACGTCGGCAACCTCTCTTTCAAGACTTCGAGCGAAGACTTGCAGCAGCTCTTTTCGGCGGCCGGCACGGTCGAGTCGGCTTCGGTCGTCGAAGACCGCGAGACGGGCCGCTCGCGCGGTTTCGGCTTCGTCGAGATGGCGAGCCGCGAAGAGGGAGAGGCGGCGATCCAGCAGTTCAACGGCAAGGAATTCGGCGGCCGCAACCTGACCGTTAACGAAGCGCGCCCGCGCGAGGATCGCGGCGGCGGCGGCGGCGGCGGACGCGGCGGCTACGGCGGCGGCGGTAATCGCGGCGGCGGTGGCGGCTACGGCGGCGGCGGCGGACGCGGTGGCGGTGGCTACGGCGGCGGCGGTGGCGGCGGCAACCGCGAGCCTCGCTGGTAACGCCCCGGCCCTAGGGCCGGCGGCCGACACGAGAACGGGAGCGCCCCCGACGAACTAAAACCTTTGCCGGGGGCGCTTCACACTTTCAACCAAACACGATCTTAGGTTTCTGATTTGCGATTCAAGAGTTGTCAGCGTTCAGCCATCTGCTTTCAGCGAACGAAGTCAAACGTTGAAAGCCGATTGCTGAGGGCTGAAGCCCGAATCGGACATCGCAAATCAGAAATCAAGAATCCGTCATGTAAAGGAACTTGATGAATTTTTCTGAACTCGGACTCCGGCCCGCCCAAGTGCGCGCCTGCGAGTCCCTCGGCTACGAAGAACCGACACCCATCCAGGCGAAAGCGATTCCCATCATCAGCGGCGGCTCCGACTTGATCGGCTGCGCCGAGACCGGAACCGGCAAGACGGCCGCCTTCCTGCTCCCCATCATCCAGAGGATGAAAGAGACGCCCCGACCGGGTGTGCGCGTGCTCGTCCTCGCCCCGACCCGCGAACTCGCGGCGCAGATCGAGAGCAGCTACCACGAACTCAACCCCGGCCGCTCGGCCGAACGCTGCGTCACTTTAATCGGCGGCGCGAGCGTGCAGAAACAACTCAACGCCCTCAAGCGCGCGCCCTCGGTCGTCGTCGCCACGCCGGGCCGCCTGCTCGACTTCATGGAGCGCGGCGCGGTCAGTCTTTCGACCATCGAAGTGCTCGTCCTCGACGAGGCCGACCGCATGCTCGACATGGGCTTCTGGCCCTCGATTCGGCGCGTGCTGGCGGCCGTCCCGTCGAAGCGGCAGACGCTTCTGTTCTCGGCGACGATGTCGCCCGACATCGAGCAGCTCGCGCGCACGACGATGCGCGACCCGAAGCTCGTCGAGGTCAACGTGCGCGGGCGCGCGGCCATCAACGTCGAGCAGACCGCCTACCCGGTGGCCGCCACGTCGAAGACGGCGCTCCTCATTGACCTCCTTGAGCGCGAGCGCGAGAGCGACAACTTCGACCGCGTGCTCGTCTTTACGCGCACGCGGCGCGGGGCCGAAAGGCTTTCGCACATCCTCGAAGCGCGCGAGCACAGCGTCGGGCGCATCCACGCCGACCGCACGCAGCCGCAGCGCGAGGCCGCTCTGCGCGGCTTCCGCGAGGGGCGCACGCGCGTCCTCGTCGCCACCGACATCGCCGCGCGCGGCATCGACGTCGACTCCGTCTCGCACGTCATCAACTACGACGTGCCCGAAGCGCCCGAGGACTACGTCCACCGCATCGGCCGCACCGGGCGTGCGGGCAAGGGCGGTCGCGCCATCACGCTCGTCACGCCGGTCGAGGAGCTTTCTTTGCGCTCCATCGAGCGCATGACGGGACAGCCCATCGAGCGCGTGCTTTTGCCCGGTTTCGGTGGCGGCGGGATGCTGACGACTTCGGCGGTCGGCACGGCCGCGCCGTCGGCCGCGCGCAAGCGCATCATCGGCCGGCGTTCGTTCCGTCCGCGCCGCTCTGCGCGCCGCTAAAAGATTTTCGAGCCGAGGGTTTGACAACACCCGCGCCGTCGCCGCACACCCCCGAAGGTCGCGGCGACGCGCGGGCAGCGAAACAGACACTCTGAAGTAAGGAGAGCGTATTTGTCCAAAGAAGATTTGATTCCGGCGGTGGGCGTCGTCATCGACAAGCAGCCCAACGCCTTCTTTAAAGTCCGCCTCGACGACAGCGAGCACGTTGTGCTGGCGCAGATTTCCGGCAAGATGCGCAAGAACCGCATCCGCATTTTGACGGGCGACCGCGTCAGCGTCGAGATGTCCCCCTACGACTTGACGCGCGGCCGCATCACCTACAGGTACAAGTAAGACATCAGGAGAGGGAGGACGTTTTGGAGAAACAGACTTTTACGGTCGGCGACCGCGTGGAGAAGTTCTGCGAGTCGTGCGGCGAGGAGCGCGGGCACGTCGTCGTCTCGGTCACCAAGCGCGGGCAAATCTCGCGCGTGAGCTGCCCGAAGTGCGAGACGCGAAGCACATTCAAGTCGGGGGCGGCCACGCCGCGCCGGGCCGCGGCCAAAGAGGGCGCGCCCTACGACCGCACGCGCACCTACCGCGCCGGCCAAGGACTCATGCACCCGACCTTCGGTCAGGGCGAAGTGACGGCCGTCATCGAGCAGAAAATCGACGTCCTCTTCTCCGACCGCATGCGCCGTCTCATCCACGCGCGCCCGGCCGAGCAGCCGCAGCAGCAGTAGTCGTCGTCTTTGTCTTTGTAGCGACGGC
>DASUNL010000154.1:0-5413 GCA_036277175.1 Pyrinomonadaceae bacterium
GCCGAGCTAGGTCGCTGCGAAGAAGCCGCCTCGCTATTACGAAAGTTGATGACCAAAGCCGTCGAAGAGAGAAAGTCAGAGCTTGCAGAGAAACTCAAAGCCGACTTGAACAGATATGAGCAAGCGCGCCCGTGTCGCCCAGACGCCGATATCAAGTTCTCCGACCAATAGCGATGATGCTGAAAGTGCTCACCGCATCATCAATGCATAATCTTCATTATCGGACGTGACGTGTCTAGGCTCTTAGCAAAGAGAACGCGACGCTATTAAGTTGAAAGCCACGCTCGGTTGAGCGTGGCTTTCACTTACGAGTCGTGAATTGCGCGCCGGGGTGTCCGGTTATTTTTTTCCCTTGCGGCGGTAGAGTTTTTTATTGATTGAAGTGAGCGCCTGCTGTCTGAGCGACTCGTCGGGCTCGCTTTCGGCAACCCTGATTAAGAATTCCGAGGCCGCGCCTTTATCTTCGCTCTTGGCGACGGTGCGAATGATGTGGGCTTTCAATTCTTTATCAGCGAGCGCGCGGTATAAGCTTTCGAGCGTCGGGAGCGATGCCGGTTCGCGGCCCTTTGCGATAGCCGTCACGGCCGCGTGACGCACATCCGCAGGCTCGCGTTCGTCGCGCACGAGCCCGGCCAGCAAGTCCGCCTGACCGGGGAGACGGCCGAGCCAACTGACGGCCGTCGCCCGCACGGGCACGTCCCGCGCGTCACGGACTATTTGTTGTAGAAGCGTCGGCACAGATGCTTCGTCGTGCAGTGCGACGGCGACGACGGCTTGTTGCGCCACCGCGCCGCTCGGATTCGACCTCAGCACCCGACGCAGAAGCTCAAGACTCTCTTCGTCGCCCGCGCGCTCGACCCAGAAGACCGGAAGGCCGCCCACGTCAGGGTCTCTATCGAGACTGAGAATCTTTAAGTCGACGATTGTAGCCGCGTCCGGCTCATAGAGCAGGAAGAGTCCCGCCCGCTTCGTCTCGAACTCGCCGAGCTTTCCCGTCGCGATGCCGCTCACACCGGGCACGCTATCAATCGCGACGCCTTCGCGGAGGCTAAACTCTTGCGCGAGCCAGAAGCGCGTGCGCGTCGGGCGCGCGCGCGCAAGCTCAAGCGCCGCGTCAGCCTTGGCCGTGAGGTTTTGGCTCGACCCTTCGACGAGTTTGCCGCCGTGCGCGCACGCGGCGACCGTCGCGAGCCAAAGAATCGTCAGGACGCCGCAGATGTAAAGCTTTCTCATAAAAACTCTCCTCCGACTCTCGCCGGGCCGTCGAAACCGTATGTCAGTTGCCGTCTACTTTCATGCCCTTCAGAAACTCCTTCACCGAAGGGTCTGCGCTTTGCGCAAGCCAGAACAGGGCTCGCTTACGCATCTCCGCCGAGGCGTCGCCGCGCGCCACGTCCATCAACTTCCGCGCGGCCCGCGTGTGCGCGCTCTGCGCGAGGACGAACAGGATTCGCTCCTTGATGTCGGGGTCGGCCGTCTCGTCGTATAAGTCCGAAAGGTGTCCGACGACCGCCTCGTCGCGGCTGCGACCGAGCCAGAAAATCGCCTGCTTGCGCAAATCCTTGTCGCCCGGCTCGCGTGCCACTTCGAGCAGCTTCGACTGCGCGCGCGGGGATTCAATCTGCGAGAGCGCGAGCAGAACTTCACGCCGGACGGCGGCGTCGGATTCGACGTCGTGGACTTTGACCAACTCCTCGGCGGCCGCCTCGCCGCCTTTGCGACCGAGCCAGCGAATCGCCGCACGGCGCACGTCGAGTGACGCGCCCACGCGCGCGACGTCTCCGAGAACCGACGTACCGCGCCCGCCCGCCTCCTGTCGCGCGATGGCATAGAGTGCGGCCTCGGAGATGTCCGGGCTCGGGTCGTTCGCTTCTTCTTTTAAGAAATCGAGCGCGCTCTCGTCGCCGATTTGTCCGAGTGAAACGAGCGCCGTCCGACGCAGCTTCGCGTCCGCCTGCCCCTTCGCGACGCTCATCAGAAGCGCGACCGACTGCTTGCCGCCGACGCGGCCGAGCAACGCCAAGACCGCCTGTTTTTGCTGCGCGCTCAAGCGGGAATCGGGCGCGACGATTTCGGCGGCGTAACGCGCGGCGCGCTCCGGTTCGGTCTGAAAGAGACTTTGCAGGGCGACGAGTTTCAGAGCCTCGTCGCCGCCCGCGAGCGCTTCTTCGACGAGTCGGACGTTGCCAGAGAACGGGGCTAACTCGACGCGCATCGCCCGCGCGTCGTCGGCCCACGGCGACTCGGGCGAATCTCTGAGCAGGCGTTCGAGTCTCTGCCCGGCCTCCGCGTATTTCGCCTGCTTCTTCAAGGCGTAGGCCAGCCAATATAGTGCCGCGTCGGCGTTCTCGTCGCCGGGATGGGCCGCCACGAAGCGTTCAAAAATCTCCGCCGCGCGCGCCCAGTCGCCGCGCTCGATAAGGTCGCGCCCCTCGAAGTAAAGCCGCGCGGAAGACGCTGTTGCGACGTCGCGGCCCTTCTGCCGCCGTTGCGCGGACGTGGAGGCAGCCGCCGACGCGGAGACTTGAATCGTGCCGGCGTTTAAGCCGAGCAGAAGCAGAGCGCAGAGGGCCGACCTTAAAACGGCGACGCGAAGAGAGGGCGCGAAGGCCCGACCTTCGCGCGCGTTCAAACTGCGGGCACAGTTCCCTCCCCCTCTGTCGCCTCTGACAAACATGAGTTACTTCTGCGGAGCGAGCGCGTGGATTTGAAGCGCCGCGATGATTTCACCTTTCCGCATACGCTCTTTGACGGCGCGGATATCATTCTGTGTCGCGCGTTCCGGCAGGTTGGCGATTTCCAGAAGCAGCGGCTCAAGGCTTCCGAGCATTTCCCGCTCGGGCAAGTCGCCGCTCGCTTCGGCCTCCTGACGGAGCACAGTGTTTCTGTAGAGCAGACGCCGCGACTGTCGTTTCGCGTAAGAGATGTCGAGCGTTTCGCGGCCGCCCGCCTGTCGCAAGTTTTCCAGAGAGCGCAAAAGCATTTGTGCCCTCTCGAAATGAAGCGCGGAACTCTGCGCGTCCGCGTCGCCCGACGACTCGGAGACGAAACGCCCAGCGTCGCCGGTCTCCTGCTCGTAAGCCTCGATGGCGTCCTCTAAATTTTCGATACTGCCGGACGCAATCGCCTCGCGCACGAAGCCGTCAGGTGGAGACGCGGACGCCGTCTCCGTCGGGACATCAACTGCCCCGCGATGCCGCGACGACGATGGACGCGCGGCAGAGCTTCTGACACGCGCGTCGCTTGGCCCGCCGCGCGTCACCGACGTCGCGTAAGTCCCGCCGTCGGCCACGTCCGCTTCAACGTCTTTCTGCACATTAACGTCGTCGCCCCGCGTCGCATCCGGCGGCGTCGCGGCGTCGTCTGCGCGGGGCGCATCCTGCGCGGCGATTCGCGCGGGCTCGACTCGCGACGAGCCGGGGAGGAATCTCCACACGCCGGCTGCGAAGACGACGACGAGCAGCAAGGCGGCCGCGACGAGAGGCGCGGGGCGCGAAAAGAGTGCGCCGAAGAGGGTGGAGAAAAAGGCGGGCGCGGCTGCGCGCGGCGGTCTGAAGTCGCCCTCGGCCGCGCGGCCCTTTTCACGTTCGATGCGCGCGCGGACGACTGCCCACGACGGCGGCGTCAACTCAAGCTCGCGCGCGTAGCTCGTATAAATCTCCCGCTCGTGCGAAAGGGACTCGTGCTCGTCGCGGCACGTGGCACAGGCCGCGAGGTGCGCGCGCACGCGCGCGGCTGCTTCGTGGCCCAACTCGCCGTCGAGGTATTCTTCGACGCGCGGCAGACAGTCTTCACACCTCATCGCGCACCTCCATGTAGGGACGAATCAGAGAGCGCATTTCAGCCCTCGCGCGGTGAAGATCGCCTTTCAGTTTCGGCATTGAGAATCCTGTTATCTCAGCAATCTCCTCGTAGCTGCGCTGGTGAAACTCTCGGAGGACGAAGACCAGACGCTTGTCCTCATTCAGCGAGCCGAGCGCCTTGCGTATGACGCCGCCGAGTTCCTTGCCGAGCAGTTGATTGTCGGGCAGCGGCGCGCCGTCGCTCAAAAGTTGCGCCGCCGCGTCGTCGAGCGCGACTTCGCCGCCCGAACGTCGGCGGGCGCGGAGCGACTCGCGCGCGACGTTTTTGGCGATGCCGAAGAGCCAGACCGAGAGCTTCGACTCGTCGCGCAGCGCGTGAATGTTTTTGTAGGCGCGGACGAAGGTGTCTTGCGCGAGTTCTTCGGCCGCGTCGCGCTCGCCGATCATGTGGTAGATGAAGCTCATGACGGGGCGGCTGTACCGCTCGAAGATCATGCCGAAGGCTTCGTCGTCACCCTCCCGCACGCGGGCGATAAGTTCCGCCGCACTATTCATCTGCGCCCCCGACCGCGCGCCCGTTTGAACCGGTAGAGCCTTCACGCCCATCGCCAGCCGTTTCGCCATCATCCCGTGTAGTGAGTGACACTACCGCCCGAAAAGTTGCAAAAAAGGTTTAGCCGCCCGCCCTTCAATTTACTGCTTTTCACGAAACGCGGCTACGGCCGGAGGCGGCAGCGAGGTCAAGTCTGTCAGCGTGTGGTTTAGAGACTGCGACGGAAGAGGTAGGAGAATTTGATGAAGAAGGTTCGCCCGTTGCGGCGAAAACCTCTTTCGAGCTGAGAGGTGAAGGGGTTGAAGCCGTCGTGCGTCATGTCGTCGTTATAGCCGACGTAGAAGGATGTGCCGGGGTTCGGCGTCCAGCCGAGAAGGTACTGGCCGCGCAGCCTCGACGCGAGGCTGTCGATGTCGAGCCTCGCGCGCGCGAACGTAAAGCGCGTGAACTGATACGTGCCGCGCAGAGAGTAGATGTTGGCGTCGAAGGCGACGAGCCCCGTGTCGTGGCGCACGAGGCGGCTCTTCGTGTAGTCGAGCGAGGCGCGCAGCGCGTCGGTCGGCTGAAAGGTCAGGTTGGCCGAGATGTCGAGCGCGTTGCCGGGGCCGGGGTCGAGCGCCGCGCGCGGATTGAGGAGGGCTGCCGGGCTGACGCGCGGGAAGCGCGGCCCCGCGCCCAAGTCGAAGTCGAGCGTGCCGAAAGAGTAGGTGATGACGGCGGCGGCCGAGAACTTTTTGCTCGGCGTCGTGTCGCCGAAGACGAAGAAGGTTTTCCGGTGCGTCGAACGCTCCGGGTCGGGGCCGAAGAAAGCTCCGGGCCGCGTCGCCGTGCGGTTCGGGCCGAACTCGAACTCGAAGACGCGCTCGTAGCCGCCGTCGAAGCCGTAGCCGAAGTTCGTCCGGTGTTTGAAGCTCAAGCCCTGCGTGACGTTGACGAACCAATTCTGCATCCGCCCCTGCCAGTCGAAGTTCGCGCCGTTGAGGTTGCTCAGGTACCACGAAATCAAGGTCGCTTTCGGCTTCGGCTCGGAGTTGTAGCGCAAGAGCAACTCTTTGCG
>DASUNL010000155.1:0-10932 GCA_036277175.1 Pyrinomonadaceae bacterium
GATGCGTCACCGTCACGCACACGTCGCCGCCCGCCCCGAGCGCCTGCATCATACGGCTCTCGCGCGCGCCGTGAATGAAAAGCTCGTCGCCGATGCGCGCGTATGCGGTCGGGATGACGAACGGATGCCCGTTCGCGACGAAGCCGACGTGGCAGACGAAGCCCGCGTCGAGGATTTCGTAAACTTGCGCGCGGTCGTGCGCGCCGCGCTCCGGGTGTCGACGAAGCGTCGTCCGCTCGTTCTGCTCGAACGCCTCTTGGGTTTTCGTGTCCGCAGTCTCAAGCACCTCGTGTGTCTCCTCCATGAGCGGTAAGCTAACAAAAATTGGTCTTCAAGCAAGCGCCACTTTCCTTGGACGCATAGGGCCAATCTGCAATAGAATTCCGGCCGGAGACTTTGGACACCGATGGCTAAACTGACGACGGCCTTGCCGCTCGCAGACCTCGCGGTTGACGGCGACGCGGGCGCGCCGCTCTATCGAAGGCTCTACGAAAACCTGCGCCGCGCCATCCTCGAAGGCCGGCTCGCGCCGGGCGCGCGTCTGCCCTCGACGCGCGAGCTGGCGGCGGAGCTATCAGTCTCGCGCAACACCGTCCTGAACGCCTTCGAGCAGCTCCTCGCCGAAGGCTACGTCGAGGGGCAGACGGGTTCGGGCACGTTCGTCTCGAAGGCTCTACCGGACGAGTTGCTCAACGCGCGCGCGCAGGACGGACGCGCGTCGCGCAGGACGGCCGCGAAGGGTCGCCTGCTCTCGCGTCGCGGACTGCTGCTCGCGAACACGCCGGTCAGCGCGCTCAACCCGCACGTCCGAGGCTTGCGCCCATTTCGCGTCGGCGTGCCCGCGCTCGACGTCTTCCCTTACGAGACGTGGTCGAAGATTTTGCAGCGCCACTGGCGACGGCCGCGCCGCGAGATGTTCGCCACTGGCGACCCGGCCGGCTACCTCCCTCTGCGCGAGGCCATCGCCTCTTACCTCGGCGCGGCGCGCGCCGTGCGCTGCACGCCCGAACAGGTCATCGTCGTGACGGGGACGCAGCAGGCCGTCGACATCCTCGCGCGCGTTCTGCTCGACCCCGGCGACTCCGTCTGGGTCGAAGACTACGGCTACATCGCCGCGCGCTCGTCGCTCGTCGCCGCCGGCGCGCGGCTCGTCCCCGTCCCCGTCGATGAAGAGGGCATCAACGTCCGCGAGGGCGAGCGTCTCTGTGCGCGCGCGCGACTCGCATACGTCGCGCCGTCGCATCAGTACCCGCTCGGCGTGACGCTCAGTCTTGCGCGGCGGCTTGAGCTGCTTGAGTGGGCGAGCCGCGCGGGCGCGTGGGTCGTCGAGGACGATTACGATAGCGAGTTTCGCTACGCGGGGCGTCCGCTCGCCGCGATGCAGGGGTTGGACGCCGAGGGGCGCGTCATCTATCTCGGCACGTTCAGCAAAGTCCTCTTCCCATCGCTCCGCATGGGCTACATGGTCGTCCCCTTGGACATGGCCGAATCGCTCCGCAACGCGCGCGCGCTCGTCGGCTGGTGCTCGCCGGTGGTCGATCAGGCGGTCGTCGCCGACTTCATCAACGAGGGTCACTTCGCGCGCCACATCAGGCGGATGAGGACGCTCTACGCGGAGCGACAGGCCGCGCTCGTTGAGGCGGCGCGAGAGAGTCTGGGCGGGCTTCTGGAAATCAACCCGGCCGACGCGGGCCTGCACCTCGTCGGGTGGCTGCCCGAAGGGACGGACGACCGCGCCGCCTCCGACGCGGCCGCCGCGCAAGGCTTGCAGACGCAGCCGCTCTCCGCCTTCGGCGTGCGAGACGGCGACCGACGCGCGGGCCTCGTCCTCGGCTACGCCGCGTTCGACGAGCGAGAGATACGCGAAGGCGTCAAACGCCTACGCACCGCACTCAGTCAGTACCGCCTGCGTTAGCGGGCGGGTTTAAAGCGACACCGACACTCGCACGCCATCGCATGCGGCACTTGCCTTTTTTATTGGCTCCGCGGCTGCGGCGATTAAGCCGCGTGAGTCTGTGCGTGTCGGCGAAGGGACGAAACAACATCTAGCGTTGTTTGTCCTCGCACACCACAGTGTATTGACGATTGCCTTCCGCGAGTGTTATATCGCATGGGTTCATGCCTCGAAAGCACGGCCGGGGGATTCAACAAAGCAATAAGTATTTTTTGGAGGGCTGACTAAGCGCATGCGTCCAAAATCCGGACTACCAAAGCGCCGCGCGTTGCGCTCGAAAGCCGTTTTCAAATACGGCTTTCGAGACAACCCGGCGACGGCCGATTATCTTCACCCTTCACTACGCGGCGGGGCGAGCCCTGACGCAATATCCGTCGTCTCACTTTTCGCTGGTTGCGGCGGGATGGATCTCGGCTTTCTAGGCGGATTCCGATTTTTAGGTGAGACCTATTCGCCCCTTTCCTACCGAATCTTGGACGCGGTTGACATTGATAAATTATCAATCGAAACATATCAGCTTAATATCGGCCAACACGCCCGCGTCGGCGACTTAACCGCCATCCCTCCAGAGGATTTGCCTCCATGCCGTGTCCTCATCGGCGGCTTCCCCTGCCAGGATTTTTCGTCTTCGGGACCGAAGGTCGGGCTAGCCAGCTCTCGCGGGCAGTTGTATCAAGTTCTCGCGGGATACATGATGATTCATCAACCCGAAATCGTGATTGCCGAAAACGTTCCACATCTCAAGCGCCTCCACGAAGGTAAATATCTGAAAACCATCCTCGCCGACTTTGAGTCGTGCGGTTATAAATTCGACGTGTGGGAACTCTACGGCCCTGATTACGGGCTGCCCCAAAGCAGACGGCGGCTGTTCTTAGTGGGCACGCGAAATGATATTAAGAGCCGCCCCCTATGTCCCGCCCCTACGCACCGTCGACGTTACGTGTCGATTGACGAGGCGATTGGCGACTTAATGCCAATCGCTGACGAGTCAGTGCCCAATCAAAGCCAGTATTTCGTCGCGACGAAGGCGACCGCAGGCGGTGGGCAAGGCGACCACACCAACCGCCGGGGTGAGCCAGCGTACTGCATCAGGGCCAACGCCAAAGCGCGAATTCAATTTCACTACGAGCTTGACCGTCGCCTCACCGTGCGCGAATGCGCCCGCTTACAGTCATTTCCCGACGAGTTCGTGTTCCCATTCGCCGCGATGACTTCCATGACGCAGATCGGCAATGCCGTACCGCCCCTGCTAGCCCACAAGGTCGCAAGCGCCGTCGCAAAATTTATCGAGAACCCCCTGAACATCGAAGGCATAGCCCCCCCGCCAGAGCAAGTCAACCTCTTCTCAGCCTCGCTCGTTGAAGCATAGCCAGCGGATGTCACTACCCACCGACGACGCGCGCTATCTAGAGTTGATACTCGCTCCCGTCAGAGAGTGCGCCAACTATCGCCCTGCTTTCGGCAGGGAGGCAGGTGAAGGGGTCACGCTCGAACAGTTCCGAACCTTTTACGGCGGCGACCTTCTCTACCACTGGGTCGGCCTTGACTCGGAACTCATGTACGCGGCGCACAAGGCGGCCGGCGGGATGACCTCAATCTATCGCCAGTTAGGGATCGGGTGCGAACGCCTTCTGAGGGGAATCGTGATGGACAGCCTCGACATCACCGAGGAGGATGCGCGTTGGGCCTACGATTACGATAAAGACGACGGCAGCACCGCAACGCACACGCTCGACATTCGCATTGACCGCGCCACCCTGCCGTCGGAGAATCATCGAGCGCGGCTTACTGCTTGGTTAGACCGTTGCAGCGAGTCGCTTGGACTCTTGCCCGAGCGCGCACGCGACTTGCGGGGTGTTGTCATGGAAGTCCGGCAGGGCTATAAAAGCGCCGACTCAAAGAGACAAAACGCCGACCTCCGCTTCGGCGTGCGCGCGTACAACGAGAACTACTTACCGGCGGTCGTCATTGTCTCGTCACAGATGAGCGCGCCCGTGATTCGACGATATCGTGCCTCTCAGCTTCTAGTCCTCACGGGAGCGGGGGGAACGGACATCGACAGCACGTTCGCGTTTTACAGGGAAGTTGTCGGCTACGACTTGGCGGCTTTTTTCGAGAGAAATTCCCTACGACTGCGGGAAGAGTTTGGTAGGGTGCTTCATGCTCTTCTCAGTCCCGCATAGCGACTCGCGCAGCTAAACGCAAAAGCATTGGCGGGCACGACTTTCGCCCCCGCTTTTCTTTTAGGAGGGCACATGGACGAAAGGGCTTGTTGGAACTGCGGACACTTGTACGAGATGCACAAGTTCGAGGGCGGCTGCGCGGTGCGCGACGGGGAGGAGCGTTGCGACTGCCCCGGCTACGAAGATGCCGAATACCTCGGACGCCAAAAGAAGCGCGACATCTACACGCTCTCCGACCGCCGACGCCTCACGGCCCGCCGACGCTAACGTCGCGCGCGCGAGCTTTGGGAGGACGGCGGCGCGTTGAGAGTCGATAGTGCGCGTCAACTCTTCTCCGACAAGTACTCGCGCGCTCTTAGGATGAGGACGCAGCTCGCGCCGTGTGTTATCTCGCCTGTGAGAGCGCGGCGCGCAGCCTCTTCGAGTTTTAACTTGACGGTGCTGATTGACTCGCCGCCTTCGCGGTCGGTTTCGCCGAAGGTGAGGCCGCGCGCGAGGAAGAGGTTTGAGGGCGAGTCGATGATGGAGGTTATCGGGTCGACGCGCCCGAGCGGCGTCAATTCTTTTGCCTCGATGCCGAGTTCTTCTTTCAACTCGCGGCGCGCGGCGTCGCTCGCCTCTTCGCCTTCGTCAATCGCCCCGCCGACCACCTCGACCGACTCGCGCCCGACCGCGTAGCGAAACTCTCTGACGAGATAGACGAAATTCTCTTCGTCGATGGCGAGGACGGCGACGCCCGGCTTGATGCTCGCGAAGGCGTACACGCCCGGCTCGCCGTTCGGCCGCGTCACCTCGTCCTCGTAGATTTTCATCAACTCATGCCGGTACTTCAACTCCGAGCCGTGAATCGTCCACGGCCCGTGCTTCTTTGCGGTCATGCGCTTCCCTCCCCCGGTTCGTCTGACTCGGGCGCTAGTGTGGCAAAAATTTCTTTGGAAGGCGAGACGTTGAAGGATGGAAGGACGGCGGCGGCGCGCGCGGCTCAAGTTCCGACGGCCGTGCGTGTGAGCGTCTCGTACCAGTTGAAGAAGGGTAGCTCCGAGGGCGTCGTCGTCTCACGAAAGACGCGGCGGCAGAGCTCGCGGAAGGGGCCGAGGCGCGAGGCGCGCCAGCTCGCCATCAACTCGCTCAAGGGGGCCGCGTGAAGACTGCCGAGCGCGAACTCGCGCGCGAAGCCGTGCTGGATGGGGACGACCATCCCGTCCGGCTCGATGACGAGCGGCGAGACGATTTCGGAGAACGGGAGCGACGCCGAGTCGGCCGCCGGCTCGTCGGCGAAGACGCGCTCGGGGTGTTCGCGTAAGTACTCACGGTCAATCAAGTCGAGGTGTACGTAAATCCGTTCGCCCAACTCCTCCTGCAAGCGCGCGACCTCCATGAAGGCGAAGGCCGACTCGATTTCGTCTGGCCCCTCGCCCGGCATCTCTTCGCGCGCGCGTCCGACGTTGTCGAGCGGGTGGACTTGGAGAAGTCGCGCGCCCTGCTCGATGGCGAACTCGGCGACCCACTGTAGCTCGTTGACGTTGTACTGCGTGAGCGTGAAGATGAAGCCGAAGGGTATCTCGGCGGCGCGGACGGCTTCGAGGCGCGAGCGCATGCGGTCGAAGGCGCGCGGCGAGGCGCGTATCTCGTTGTGCGATTCGGGCACGCCGTCGAGGCTGATGGCGAGGAGGTCGGCCGCGCCCCGGAGCGTCGCCATTCTTCGGCGGTCGAGGAGCGTGCCGTTCGTCGTCACGGTCGTCAACATGCCGCAGTCGTGCGCGCGTTCGAGGAGCGTGCGCAGGTCTTCGTACATGAGCGGCTCGCCGCCGGAGAAGCTGGCGACGGTGAATCCTTCGCGGGCGGCGTCGTCGATGGCGGCGCAAAGGAGCGCGGCGTCGAGTTCGTCGCGCTCCTTTGGGCCTGATGAAGAGTAGCAATGGAGGCAGCGCAGGTTGCACCGCCGTGTGGGGTGGATTTGGATGATGCGGGAACAGCCGGTCGGCGCGGACATGGTCGTCAGTAACGCCTAGCGCCTGAACCTCGCGTCGAACTCCACGCGATAGATGTCGGGAACGGGGATGCCGTCCGGGAACAATCTGATCGGTCTGTACCGCGCGTCGCGCAGCTTGAAGAGCGCCGCCAAGCCGCTGGACACTCCGCCGGCGCTCGTCGCCGTGAACGAGCCACGGATGATGTCGGGCACGGGCGTTCCGTCAATGAGGATGTCGGGGCTGAGCTTGAACTTGCGGAAGGTGGCGATGAGCGCTCGGATGGCGGCCGGGCTGAAGCCTCCGCGCCCCGGCCCCGCGAGCTTCGCCGAGCCGCGTTTCTTCGACGCCCTACCGGCGGCTTTCTTCGTCGACTTCTTCGCCGACTTCTTGCCTGACTTCTTTGTAGCCATTAGCAATGTCTCCCTGCGTTGATTGTGTGAACGAGAGCGAAAGACTTGTTTCCACTCTCCGCTTTGACAACTCGAACGGCGGCCAACGCTATCCGCTTTTAACAAACAAGTCAACACTTATCTGCGCGCGCCGTGCGTCGCGACACGCTCACTGCGGCGGCAACTCGATGGGCTTGCCGACGAGTAAGGTCGGCGCGTTGAAGCGGCGCAAAGTCTCGTTCGTCCGCGGCACCGACTCGTTCAGGAAGCGGTTGACCTCGGCCATCTTCGTCGCGAACTCGGTCTGCACCTCACCGAAGGCTTCGCGCACGGCGGGCGTCGGCGCGGCGTTGGTCGCGTCGATGGCGAAGAAGAGTCCGCCGATGCGGTCGATGAGTTGCGTGCGGCCGGAGAAGCCGAGGCCGCCCTCTGGCTGCGCGAGCTTGTTCTGTATCTCCTCGATGCGCTTCTTGTGGGCCGCGAGTGTGTCGGCCAGCTCCTTCGGCGTCTCCGTCAGGCGCTCCTTGACGGTGCGCTCGATGAACTCGGTCTGCGTCTTGATACTGTCGAGCGCGCGCAGGGCCGTGTTGGTCGCCGACTGCAAGTCGCGCAGGCGGAGACTCATGTCGTGCATCGTCTGAAGGTCTTGGTTGGCGACGCTGATGGTCGGGTCGAGTCGGACTTCGACCTTGCGCTCCTGCGTCTGAGTGCCGACGACGAGGCGGACGGTGTAAGTGCCGGGCAGGACTTGCGGGCCGCGCGGGCCGCCCGTGAATTGCACCTCCTCGTCGGTCGGAGGACGACGCACCTGCGGGCCGCCGTAACGCAAGTTCCAGTTGACGCGGTTGATGCCGCGCTCCTTGGCGATGTTCTCAAGCTCGGCGACGAGCTTTCCCTTCGCGTCGAGAATCTGAATCTTCGGCTTTACGTTGTCGGCGGGTTTCGTCTTGAGATAGTAGCTGATGAGCGCGCCGTAGGGCGGGTTCGCGCCCGTGAAGACCTTGTCGCCGATGCCGTAGCGCGTAAAGCGCGTCGTGTGACGGACGGCCGGTCGCATGTCGAACAGGTGCAGGTCGCTGCGCAGGACTTCGGGCGTCGTCTGCTGGACGGGCGTGGCGTCGTCGAGGATGTAGATGCTGCGTCCGTGCGTGGCGATGATGAGGTCGTTCTCGCGCGGGTGGACGAGGATGTCGTGGACGGCGACGTTCGGCAGGTTCTTGAGCGCGAGGCTCGTCCAAGTGTTGCCGCCCGTGTAGGAGACGAAGATGCCGAGCTCCGTCCCGGCGTAGAGCACGCGCGGGTTGCGCGGGTCTTCGCGCACGACCCAGACGTGCGCGTTCGCGGGAAGATTGCCCGTGATGTTCTGCCAAGTCTTTCCGTAGTCGCTCGACTTGAAGACGTAGGGGCGGAAGTCGTCGAGCATGTGCCGGTCGAAGGAGACGTAGACGGTGTCGGCCTCGTCGCGCGAAGGCTCGACGTGAGAGACGGGCGAACCCGAGGCGACGCCGGAGATGTTCGAGACGACGTTCTCCCACTTCTTGCCGCCGTCGGTCGTCACCTGAAGGTTGCCGTCGTCCGTCCCGGCCCAGATGACGTTCGCGCGCGCGGGCGACTCGGCGAGGCTGATGACGGTGGCGTAGAACTCCGCGCCCGTGTTCTCGAAGGCGATGGGGCCGCCCGCGTCCTTCTGCCGCGTCTTGTCGTTGACGCTCAGGTCGGGGCTGATGGCCGTCCAGCTCTTGCCGAAGTCCGTGGACTTGAAGACGACGCTGCCGCCGAGATAGACGGTGTTCTTGTCGTGTGGCGACTGGATGATGGGCGAGTTCCAGTTGAAGCGATATTTGACGACCTCGGCCGGGCCGTCGTCGGCGAGATAGGGGACGACGAGTTGCTGCTCGCGCGTCCGCATGTCCGTGCGGACGACGTTTCCGCCCTGCGACTCGGTGAGATAGAGGTCTGGGTCGTCGGCGTGGTTGATGGCGTAGAAGCCGTCGCCGAAAGAGACCATCCGCCAGTCGTCGTTCATGATGCCGGCCGGCTCGCGCGTGCGCGAAGGGCCAGTCCAAGTGCCGTTATCTTGGAGGCCGCCCATGACGTAATAGAAGGGCTGCCGGTTGTCGGCCGTGATTTGATAGAACTGACCGGCCGGGAAATTATTGACGTACTCCCACGACTCGCCCGCGTCGTAGGAGACGGCGACGCCGCCGTCCTGCCCCTGCCACATGCGGCGCGGGTTCGTCGGGTCAATCCAGAGCGCGTGATAGTCGATGTGCGTGCGGCCCGTGATGGAGCGGAAGGTGCGGCCGCCGTCAATCGAGACGAAGAGCGTCGAGGCGACGGCGTAGACGCGATTCTCGTTCGTCGGGTCGACGCGCACGTCCGTGTAGTAGAAGCCGCGCGAGACGATGTTGGTCTGCTTCGAGACGTTGCGCCAAGTCTCGCCCCGGTCTTCACTTCTCCAGAGCGTTCCCTCCTTCGCTTCGGTGATGGCATAGACGACCGACGGGTTCGACGGCGCGACCTTGACGCCGATGCGCCCGACGAGTTTCGGCAGTCCGCCTTCGAGCCGCTTCCAAGTGCGCCCGCCGTCGGTCGAGCGGAAGACGCCGCCGCGCTCGCTCCCCGACGTGTGCGTCCAAGGCGTGCGCCGGAACTTCCACATCGCCGCGTAGATGATGTTCGGGTTCTGCGGGTCGATGTCCATGTCGGCGACGCCGTGCTCCGCGTCGATGTAGAGCGTCTTCTGCCACGTCCGCCCGCCGTCGGTCGTCATGAAGACGCCGCGCTCCTCGTTCGGCCCGAAGGCGTGGCCCAAAGCGCCGACGTAAACCACGTCAGGGTTGCGCGGGTGGACGAGGATGCGCGAAACGCGCTCGGAGTTTCGGAGGCCGACGTGCTGCCAAGTCTTACCACCGTCCGTTGACTTATAAACTCCGTCGCCGAACGAGACGGAGTTGCGCACGTTCGACTCGCCCGTGCCGACCCAGATCACGTCGGGGTTGTTCGGCTCAAGCGCGATGTCGCCGATGGAGATTGTTCCCTGTCGCTCGAAGATGGGAGTCCAGCGCACGCCGCCGTTGGTCGTCTTAAAGAGTCCGCCCGAGGCGGTCGCGACGTAGACGATGTTCTGATTGCCCGGCACGCCTTCGACGTCGGCCGTGCGCCCGCCCATGTTGGCCGGGCCGATGCTGCGCCACTCCAGACGCTCGAAAGATTTCGTCTCGGTCAGAGAATCTTCGGGGACGCTCGGCTCGGGCGTCGGCGTGGGTGTGGGCGTCGGCGTCTGCGCGGAGACGGTCTGCGTGAGTGCGAAGACGATGACGGCAAGCAGAGCTAGACCGAGGCGTCGGGGCATTTTGGTGACGTGCATTCTTTACTCCCGGCTGAAATTGTTAGGAAGAAACGAACAGGTGCGGGCAGGATAAACTATCTCGCGGCGTGCGTCTACGCCCGAATTCGCGCGCGTCGGGCGAGTCTCGATTCCCCGTCGAGGCGTGAGGCCCGACGTGGCCGCTTAACGAATTCGAGTGACGTAGCAACAAAACCGCGCGGCGTCGAGTTGCGCTTAATCTTCCTTCGGCGTCTCGGCGTCGGTGCTCGCGTCGCGCGGAATCGTTCCCGTGTTGACCTCGTGCTCTTCGCCCGGACTCTCCGGCGACTCGGACGTGAGCGCCTCTTCTTTGCCCGTGCAATCCGGGCGCGACACGGCGGGCACGCTCGCCTCCGCATCCTCCGCCTTCGGCGTCTCCGCGCCGACGACGATGTCGAGCACGTCGAGCAGCGGGACGATGTAGACGGAAGGCTCGCGGCGTTGAAGCATCTCATTCGTCATGTAGGTCGGGACGACCGACTTCGAGGCTTCGGGCGGCCCGCTCTCTCTCAGACACTTCAAGGGGCTGCCCGCGCCGTGACGTGCGCTCTCCGCGACGGTCGTCCGCGTCGCGCTCCACGCCGCGCGCACGCGGTAAGCGACCTCCGGCAGCAGAACCAACGTCACGACCTTCAGACGCGCGCTCGCCGCCACGCCCGCCACCACCTCGACGCCCCCGCCTAAACTCTCTTTATCACTTTTGCGTCCGACCTCCACGACGCGCGCGGCCGTCTCGTTCGCGCCGCGAGAAACTTTAAAGACCCTCGCGAGCGACTTGCCTTGCGCGGCTCTGACCTTCAACTCTGCACGCGCATTCGACGCGACTCTTGACCGGCCATCGAGTTCCCCGCCGGCGAGTTGTCTGGACGGCTGCGACGAGCATTCATAACGCGGCGCTGTCCAAGCGACTTCGTCCGCACCGGGCGCGACGCGCGACGCCGAGGACGGAGCGTGCGTATATGCGTGCGACGTGTCGTCAACGGCCACGGAGCCGTCCGCGACCTGCGAAGTGTAGGCGCGCTCGCGCGAGAAGCTCGGCCACGGGCCGGAGTTGCCTGCCAGC
>DASUNL010000156.1:0-12883 GCA_036277175.1 Pyrinomonadaceae bacterium
GTAGAGCGGTGGCCAGTAGGCGCTCAAGCCTTCGGCGAAGTTACCGGCCGCGAGCTGGCGCGCCAGCCCCGCGTACATCACGCTGTCGGGCGAGACGACGTGCTCGACGCCGACGAGCAGAAGCACGCGCAGCGCAAACGCAAAGGCCGTCCACCCCGCCAACCACGCCGCATCCTCGCGCGACCACATCCGCGCGACGACCCCGCGCGACCCGCCCACGCTCGACTTGTTCGCACGCGAGTCATTTGCGCGCGACTCGTTCTCACGCGACTCGTTTGCACGTGAGTCGTTCGCACGCGACTCTTTAACACGCGAGTCGTTCACTCGCGAATCGTTCGCGTCGTTCTCACGCGCCTCATTCTCACGCGCCTCATTCGCGCGCACGTCATTCTCGCGCGCGTCATCTGCGCGCAAGTCGCTCCGGCGCGCGTCGTCTTCTTTAAACGTCTCCGCGCCGTCGAGGCTTCGCCCGCGTTCGTGCGTGAGTGTGCTAGGCATCTCTCACACGCCTCTGCTCGGCCGCGAGCTTCTCCCGCCGCGCGCGACGCCCGAGCGCGTGCTCGCAGAAGCAGTACGCGAAGGCCGCGCCGCTGTAGAGAAAGTAGAGCAGGTGCAGAAGGTACGCGCGCGCGGCGAACGTCGCGCCGTGCAGGCGGAAGAAGAAGCCGAAGAGCCTTCGATTGAGATACAGCACGGCGGCCAAAGCGACGAGCGCGCACGCGAGCATGACGGCCGCGACGACGAACGCGCGCGTCCACGCGAAGGCGAGCGCCGACGCCGCGACCAGTCCGACGCCCGCGCCCGCGAGCAACGCGCTCGCGCGGTCGCGCGTGCGGAGGTTTAGGTCGTCGGGGACGCCCGCGCCGCCCTCGAAGATGAGGCGCGACCAAGGGACGGCGCGCGCGAAGATGTCCGTCCGCACGAGCGTGGGAAGCGTCCAGCGTTTCAGGTGTTTGACCTGAAGCCCTTTGTCGAGTCGTATGCGCGCGCCGCGTCGGCGCAGGCGGCGTCCAAGCTCGATGTCCTCGATTGACGGCCGCGCGTAGCGACGCTCGTCGAACCCGCCCGCCTCCTCGAAGGCCGCGCGCCTGATTGCGCCGCACCCGGCCCAGAAGGTCTCGGCCTCCTCGTTCGAGTGTTGATGGACGTAATGATGAAGGAGGTTCTTGTAGAGCGAGACGGCGTGACGGTCGGCGGGCGCGTCGTCGTATGAGCCGAAGACGGCCGCGACCTCCGTGTGCGCGCGCATGAATTCGACCACGCGGGCCAGCGTGTCGCGGCGCACGACCACGTCGGCGTCGACGAAGAAGAGCACGTCGCCGCGCGCGCGCTCCGCGCCACGATTGCGCGCGGCCGAAGGCCCAGACCTCTCGGCGAGCCTCAAGACCTCCGCCCCGCGCGCGCGCGCCGCCTCGCCGCTCCCGTCCGTCGAACAGTCGTCGACGACGATTATCTCGAACGCCTCGTCGCACACGCTCGCCGCGAGCGCGTCGAGGCACAAAGCCACGCCCGCGCCGCCGTTATAGACGGGCACGATGACCGAAAGGTGTGGCCCACTATTCAAAGTGACGAGTAACGAGTGACGAGTGACGAGCAAGCGTTCAGCAGTCAGCGTTTAGCTTTCAGCTTTGATAGAGCGGGCGAGACGGCGTGACGCTTCGCAGCCGCCGTCGGGCGCGCGGCGGACGCCGTGGGCTGAGTGCTGACAGCTGAATGCTGAATGCTCTTTTAGGCTTCGTTCTCGACGGCGCGCGCGGCCGTTACGCGCTCGGGGACGCGGGGCTGCGTCGCGCGCGAGTCGTCGCCCGTGACCGCCGATTCCTCGTGGTACTCGGGGTCGGCGTTGACGGCCCACAGGTCGTGGCTCTCGCCGAGGATGTTGCGCACGGCCAGCATCGCCGTCAGCATCGAGTGATCCTGATTGTTGTAGCGGTGTAGGCCGTTGCGCCCGACGAGTTGCAGGTTCTCGAACGTGTCGAAGAAGCGCCGCAGCGTGGCGAGCGCGCCCTTGTGCGCCGAGTCATAGACGGGGTACGCCTTCGGCATCCGCACGACCGTCCCGTCCTCGACCTCTTCGGCGCGGACAAGCCCCAGACGCGCAAGCTCGCGCTTGCCAAGCTCGATAAGCTCGGCGTCCGACGAGTCCCACAGCCCGTCGCCCTCGAAGCAGAAATATTCGAGTCCGAGGCAGCTCTTCCGCGCGTCGGGAACCATGTCGGCGCTCCAGTTCTTGAAGTTCTGGATGCGGCCGAGCTTCACCTCGGGGTCGTGTATGTAAATCCAGTTGTCGGGGAAAAGCTCCGGGCGGTTGACGATGAGGACGACAGTCAGAAAGTCTCTGTAGCGCAAACGCGCGGCGGCCTCCAAGACTTCCGGCGTCGGGCGCGGCTCCAACTTCATGACAAGCTCGCGCGCGGGCATGCTGCTGATGAACTCCGCGCCCTCGATGGTGTCTCGACTCCCGTCCGTGTTAGCGACCTCGACCGACTCGACGCGACCGCGCCGCCAACGCACGCGCTCGACGCTCGCGCCCTGACGCACGCGGCTGCGGCCCGTCGCCTCGCAGAGCGCGGCCATGCGCTCCCACATCTGTCCGGGGCCGAGACGTGGGTAGTCGAACTCGTCGACGAGCGTGCGGACGATTGCGCCCCGGTCGCCCGCGTCGCCCTCGCCGCTTGCGCGCCGACGACGGAGCAGAACGTCCTTTAAGACGACGGCGAGCGACAGCCCTTTAATGCGCTGCGCGGCCCAGTCGGCCGTAATCTCGTCGCACGGGATGCCCCAGACCTTCTCCGTGTAGGTCTTAAAAAAGATTTCGTAGAGGCGTCGGCCGAAGCGGTTCGTGACCCACTGCTCGAAGGTCTCTTCGGGGCGGCGCGGTCGGAGGCGCGCGCGCAGGTAGCTCAGAAGCACGAGCGCGGCGTCCCGATAGCCGAGGCTCGTGAGCATCGAGGAGGCGC
Organism: Pyrinomonadaceae bacterium; assembly: GCA_036277175.1. Taxonomy (GTDB): domain Bacteria; phylum Acidobacteriota; class Blastocatellia; order Pyrinomonadales; family Pyrinomonadaceae; genus DASQDT01. The sequence continues at coordinate 2,961 of DASUNL010000156.1, forward strand.
GCAACGGGTAATGAAAGAAACGCTTGTTGTAGTAGATGCGCGAGAGGCGTTTGCGACGCAGGAAGTCGCCGTCGGGTAAGACCTCGCGCCAAGTCTCTTCGACGGCGCGCACCTTGGTGAAGAAGCGGTGGCCGCCGATGTCGAAGCGGTAGCCCTTGTAGTTGACCGTGCGGGCGAGGCCGCCGAGCGCCGCGTCGCGTTCGAGGACGACGGAGGAGCGCCCCGCCTTGCACAACTCGTAGGCGGCCGTCAGTCCGGCCGGCCCCCCGCCGATGATGACGACCGTGCTCTCCTTCTTCCGCATGTCCCCCCGAAACCCGCCTGACGTTCGCCGAAGTTGTCGGGCGCGCGCCCGACCCGGACGGCCGCGCGAGCCTCGGCCGGACGCGAGAATCACGGCTGCCGTAAGCGTAAGTTTTCGAGCACCTTAATTGAATTCGGCCAAAAAGGAAAGCCCTTTTTGCCGCGCGACGCGGCGCACGCGGCGCGCAGGTTTTGTGCGCGCGTCGGGCGCGCGAATTAGCGAAACATCCGTGACGCCCGCGCGTATCTATCTTCGATTTCCGTTGAGCGACGCGGCCGAATCCTTCGGCGCACTTTCCCAACTTAATCGTGATGGCACAGGCGGGCCTCTGTCGGCTAGAATGTCGGCGCACACACTAGCGCGGACACTTCGCGCCGCCTCGCTCCGGCGAGCGACACGCGCGGCCGAACCTCGTCCGCCTTCTCATAAAGTTTCGAGCGTCACCGTCCGTCCAACAAGGAGCAAAAGTCATGCGTAGATTCCTACTGAGCCTAGCGGCGCTGGCTCTCCTCGCCGCGCCCGTCGCGGCGCAGACCACGCAGTCGGCCGAAGAGATCGTCCAGAAGTTCATCAAGACCGTCGGCGGCATGGAGAAGATTCAGGCCGTCAAAAGTTTGCGCCGCGCGGGCAAGTTCAGCGGCGGCGGCGGGTTCGAGGCGGCCATCGTCGAGGAGAACAAGCGGCCGAACATGGTCAGGCAGGAGTTCTCGCTCCAAGGCATGACGCAGGTCAACGCCTACGACGGCAAGACCGGCTGGAAGATTGAGCCGTGGGGCGGCAAGAAAGACGTCGAGTCTCTGGGCGAGGAAGAGCTAAAGACCATCATCGAGGACTCAGACCTCGACGGCCCGCTCATCAACTACCAGCAGAAGGGCAACAAGGTCGAGTTCGCCGGGATGGACGACGTCGAGGGCACGGAAGCCTACAAGCTCAAGGTCACTCTGAAGAACGGCGACGTGCGCTACTACTACATGGACACCGACTATTTCGTGCCCATCAAGATTGACACCAAGCGTATGGTGCGCGGCGCGGAGCGCGAGTACGAGACCGTGCTCGGCGACTACAAAGAGGTCGCCGGCTGGTATCTCCCGCACTCGATTGAGACGGGCGTCAAGGGCAGCCCCTTCCGCCAGAAGGTGACCTACGAGCGCATCGAGGCGAACATTAACTTGGACGACAGCCGCTTCAGTCGGCCGCCCGCGCCCGGCGCGAACGCGCAAGCCGGGACGGCTCCCGACGCCTCGAACCAGCAGGGCAAGCCGACCGAGGAGACGAAGCCCGACGCGCCCGCCAAGCAGCCGCAGGAGAATAAGCCGCCGAAGAGCTAACTTCACGACTTACGGCTCACTGTTCACGGCTCACCATTGACTACTAACGATAGAAGGATTCGTGAAGCGATGAACACCAAACAGACTCGCAGGTTCTCGGCCGCCGCGCTCGGCCTCGCGCTCCTCTGCGGCGCGGCCCTCGCCCAACAGCAGCCGGCGGCGGCCGTCCGAGTAGATTCGGAAACCATCTCAGGTCTCGGCGCGCGCAACATCGGCTCGGCCGCGATGAGCGGGCGCATCAGCGCACTAGACGCCGTCCAAGAAGGGCAAAGGCTCACGGTCTACGTCGGCTCGGCCTCTGGCGGCGTCTGGAAGTCGACCAACGGCGGGACGACGTTTAAGCCCGTCTTCGACAAGCAGCCCGTCCAGTCCATCGGCGCGGTCACCATCGACCCGAAGAACCCGAAAGTCATCTGGGTCGGCACGGGCGAGTCGTGGGCGCGCAACTCCGTCTCGGTCGGCGACGGCGTCTACAAGTCCGTGGACGGCGGCGACAACTGGACGAACGTCGGCCTCAAAGAGTCCGAACGCATCTCGAAAATCATCGTCGACCCTTCGGACACCAACACCGTCTACGTCTGCGCGCCCGGCAAGCTGTGGAGCGATTCGGACGAGCGCGGCGTCTACAAGACGACCGACGGCGGGCGCACGTGGACGAAGATTCTGAAAGGGGCGAACCTCTCGACCGGCTGCTCGATGATGTCGATGGACTCGAAGAACTCGAAGACCATCTACGCGGGGCTTTGGGACTTCCGCCGACGTGGCTGGACGTTCCGCTCGGGCGGCGAGACGCCGGAGCAGCCGAGCGCGAGCGGTCTGTTTAAATCGACGGACGGCGGGCAGACTTGGAAGGAGTTGGACGCGGCGAGCGGCAAGGGTCTTCCGACGAAGCCTTGGGGGCGCGTCGCCGTGACGGTCGCGCCGTCGAAGCCCGAAGTCGTCTACGCCTTCATCGAGGCCGAGCCGCCGAAGAACGGTCTCTACCGCTCCGACGACGGCGGCAAGAATTGGCAGGCGCTCGACCGCAGCCAGAACATGGTCTGGCGTCCCTTCTACTTCGCGCACCTCATCGTCGACCCGAAAGACCACAACAAGGTCTTCAAGCCCGACCTCGGCTTGATCGTCTCGAACGACGGCGGCCGAACCTTCTCGAACATCACGGGCGGCACGCACGGCGACCACCACGACCTCTGGATTAACCCGGCCAACACAGACCACCTCATCGCCGGAGACGACGGCGGCATCTTCTACTCCTACGACGGCGGCAACCGATGGTGGAAGGCCGACAACCTCCCGCTCTCGCAGTTCTATCACGTCTCGGTCGACATGGAGCGGCCCTACCGCGTCTACGGCGGACTCCAAGACAACTCGTCTTGGGTCGGGTGGTCGCAGTATCCGGGCGGCATCTCGAACGCGCAGTGGGAGAACCTCTACGGCGGCGACGGCTTCTACGTCTTCGCCGACCCGGCCGACCCCGACTACATCTACGCCGAGTATCAGGGCGGCGGCATCGCGCGCATCAACCGCCACACGCACGAGACGCGCCCCATCCAGCCGCTCCCGCGCTTCGGCGAGAAGAAGCTCCGCTACAACTGGAACACGCCGATTCACATCAGCCCGACGCAGAAGGGCGTCATCTACATCGGCTCGCAGTTCCTCCACCGCTCGCGCGACCACGGGCAGACGTGGGAACGCATCTCTGGCGACCTGACGACGAACGACCCGGAGAAGCAGAAGCAGGAGCAGTCGGGCGGCGTCACGGTCGACAACTCGGCGGCCGAGATGCACACGACGATTTACGCCATCGCCGAGTCGCCGAAGAACCCGCAGGTCGTCTGGGCCGGCACCGACGACGGAAACCTTCAGGTGACGCGCGACGGCGGGAAGACTTGGTCGAACGTCGCGCCGAACATCGCGGGGCTTCCGAAGAACGCTTGGGTCTCGTCGGTCGAGCCGGGCCACTTCCAAGAGGGCACGGCCTACGCCACCTTCGACCTCCACACCTTCGGCGACATGCGCCCCTACGCCTACAAGACGACCGACTTCGGCAAGACTTGGACGCCGCTCATCGCACAGGGCTCTTCGGTGCGCGGCTACGCGCACATCATCCGCGAAGACCTCGTGCGGCCCGACCTGCTTTTTGTCGGCACTGAGTTCGGCCTCTGGGTCTCGCCCGACGGCGGACGCCAGTGGGCGCAATACAAGGGCGGCGACCTCCCGAACGTCGCCGTGCGCGACCTCGTCATACACCCGCGCGACCACGACCTCGTCATCGCGACGCACGGGCGCGGCATCTGGATCGTCGACGACATCACGCCCTTGCGCGCGCTGACGCCCGACCTCTTAGCCAAGGAGGCCATCTTCATCACGGCCAAGCCGTCGACGCAGAGCGTCGCGGGCGGCGGCGGCTGGGTCTCGGGCGACGCCGAGTTCACCGGCCCGAACCCGACCGACGAGGCCGTCATCACCTACTACCAGCGCAAGCGTCACATCTTCGGCGACCTCAAAATCGAAGTCCTCGGCCCCGACGGTCAGGTGCTCGGCGTGATTCCGAGCGGCAAGCGACGGGGCTTGAGCCGCGTCACTTGGGCGATGCGTTTGAAGCCGCCGAAAGTGCCGACCGCGGCGTCGGCCGCTTTCGGCGCGGCCTTCGGCCCGCGCGTCCTGCCGGGCAACTACACCGTCCGGATGACGAAGGACAAGAACGTCTACACGACGCAGCTTCAAATCGTCCCCGACCCGCGCTCGCGCCACACGGCGGCCGACCGCAAGGCGCAACTCGACCTCGCCATGAAGCTGCACGCGGCCCTCGGCGAGATGACGTTCGCCACGGAACGCATCAACAACCTGCGGCTCGCGCTCGACCAGCGCGCGTCGAAGCTCGCTGCGGACGACCCCGTGCGCGCGCGTCTTCAGACGGCCTCACAGCAAGTCGACGACTTGCGAAAGCGCATCGTCGCGACGAAGGAGGGCGGCGCGATTACGGGCGAGGAGCGCCTGCGCGAATTCCTGACCACGCTCTACAGCGACGTCGTCTTCTACGAGGGCCGCCCCTCGGCGACGCAGGTCGAGCGCGGCGACGCGCTCGCGCGCGAGCTGGCCGACGTCGTGCGCGACTTCGACGCATGGACGGCGCGCGAGCTGACCGGCATCAACACGGCGCTCGCCTCCAAACAACTCGAACCGCTCAAGCTACTCACCCGCGACGATTGGGACAGACAAGCCAGCGGCGGTCAGGAGTAAATTAAGTAATCCCCGAAGGGGACGAAGAAAGTAGAGGGGGCGGGCGAAGCGCATGAGCAACTTCGCTCGCCCCGTCTACTTTCTCTCGCAGGGCTTTTAGTCCAAGTCCTCGCGCTCTACTCCTTCAATCTCCAAGATGAAATCCGGGCCGAAGGCTTTCGACGGCGTCTGGAATCCTGCGGGCGCTTCGCCTCGCAGCACGCGCGCGACAGCGGCGAGCGCCGTCTCGGACGTGAGCGCGTAGCCTTCCGGCCCTGTGAGGCGCGAGGCGGCGCGGCCGCCCGCGTCGTCCGTCACCTCGCCCCAGACGTAGCTGCGTCCGCGCGCTCGCTCTTCGTCGCTCGGCCCGGCGGGCTGCGCCTTGATTCTCGACTTAAAGAGACGCTGCGCGGGCGCGCTCGCAAGTAAACTCCCGAGCGCGCGCGTCGCCTTCATCGCCATCCGCGCCGAAGCGGGCAGCGCCGCGTAGACCTCCACGTCCGGAATCCCCGTGCTGTGAAAGGCCGTCGCCACGTCGCCCCAAGGAATCGTCGTCGCCGACTCAGGCCCTTGGCCGTAATCAATCATGCGCGTCCGCCACGCGGCCGGGACGGGAGTCAAACGTCCATCCCTGCGCACCATTCCGCCGCGATGAATGTTCTCGACCATCGTCGTCGCCGTGCCGTGCGAGACGCGGCCCGTGCCTTTGATGGCGAGCGTGAGTCGGCGGGCCGTCGGCAGGCGTCGCTTGAGGTGCGCGGCCAGACAGTCCGACGGCACGACGTCGAAGCCGACGCCCGGAAGGAGCGTGACGCCCGCCGCCCGCGCCTCGGCGTCGCGCGCGTGGAGCGACTCGAAGACGGCAATCTCGCCCGTGATGTCGAGGTAGTGCGCGCCCGTGCGGATGCAGGCGTCGGCGACGGGGCGCGAGGTGTGCGAGAAGGGGCCGGCGCAGTGTAGGACGGCCCCGACCTCTCGGAGCGCCGCGTCGAGCGCCGCCGCGTCGTCGAGCGAGAAGACGCGCGTCGCGAGTCCAAGCTCTTCGCCGAGGCGTGCGAGCGCGTGGGCGTCGCGGCCCGCGAGTGTGGGGCGCAGGCCGCGCTCGGCCGCGAGACGCGCGACGAGACGGCCCGTGTAGCCGTTCGCGCCGTAGAGGAGAAAGTTTTGTCTCATCGGACGGACTCCGGTTCGAGTGATACGTTTTTTCGAGGGCCTTCGGCGCGGCGAGAAACTGTCGCTCGACACCGCCCCGCCCGAGATGCTATAAGAATAGACGGCCGACGTGAAGCCGCGAGGCTTCACGACCTGCCGACCTCGTCGCCCCGCAGCCTCACATACTCTTCCCGAAACGCAACGGGCGATTAATTCAGAAGCCTCGAATCAACTGAGCGCGAGAGTCTCGTGCGGCGTCGTGTCCGCGCGCGTCGAAGTCTCTCCGGCGCGCGAACGCTTCTGCCAAAGTGACTGAACGCCGTTGCTCAGTTTGACCGGACGGGTGGCGCATCTTGAGCGAACCTAAAGCGACCCCCTCACGACTTCGAGCGGAAAACCCGCCTGCGGCGCGCAAACGTCGGCAGTCGCTGACGGTACGCCACTTGCCAAGTGAATCCGTGCCCCCGCGCGGGGCACATTCCTCAGCGCGTCACGCGACGCGAAAAAAAGTTCTTCCAGCTTGCCCCGTAAGTCCGCCGCTTACACTCACACCGACGCCGCCCGAACGGCCGAGCGCACACGCGCTCGATGCCCGGCGTGGGGACGACGCCGACGAAGGATTCGAGCCGATAGGGTGGGGGTTTGACCCAATGAACGTGAGCATGAGCAGCGATTTCGAGCCGACGCCGGACGCCTCCGAGGCGGGCGCGGGCGGTTTGTTGCTGTCGGACGAGGGCGAGCTTGTCGTCTCTTCGACGGGCGCGCCCCTGCGCGTCGCGCCGCTTCGGAGCGGCGAGCGCGCCGAGGTGTTGGCGTTTCTCGCCTCCAGCCCGCTCCACAACGTCGCGCTCTCGGGCCTCGTCCTCGACAACGGCCTCGAAAGCTTTTTGAATCGCGGACGCTTCTACTCGTGCCGCGCCGAGGGCGGCGCGCTCGAAGGCGTCGCGCTCATCGGCCACACGGTTCTCCTCGACGCGCGCACCGACGGCGCGGCCGAAGCCTTCGCGCTCGTCGCGCGCGGGCGCGAGCGCAAGCACCTCGTGATGGGCGAGGTCGCCGAAGTCGAGCGGTTCTGGAATTTCTACGCGGCGGGCACGGGCCTGCGCCCTCGCTTCACGCGCCGCGTCATGTTGCTCGAACGTCGCGGCGTGACGGCCGGCGAGGGCGAGCCGGTCAAGGGTCTGCGCCCCGCCACGCTCTCCGACCTCGCCTTCGTGATGACGATTCAGGCCGAGATGGCGACCGAGGAGTCGGGGACGAACCCTCTAGAGAGCGACCGTCTCGGCTTTCATGTCCGCTGCGCGCGGCGCGTCGAGCGCGGGCGCGCGTGGGTCTGCGTCAACGAAGGCCGCCCCGCCTTCAAGGCCGACGTCCTCGCCCAGACGCCCGAGGCCGCATACCTCGAAGGCATCTACGTCAGCCCCGACATGCGCGGGCGCGGCTTGGGCAGCCGATGCCTCGCGCAGATGTGCCGCGCGCTCCAACGGGCCGGCACCAAGTCAGTCTGTCTTTTCGTGGACGAGCGCAACCAGCGCGCGTTCCGCTTCTACGAGGCGGCCGGCTTCACCCCCGTCAGCCCTTACCTCATCCTCTACTTCTGAGACGGCCGACGGCCCGCCGCAAGCGTTTGAGAAAAACCCGCGCGCACGGAAGAAGGGAAAAGGGCGCGCGGCCCTCGCAAGGTGAACCAACAGCGCAATGGGTAGACAGAACTTAGCCAAGCCTTATCAGATCGCGGTCGTCGCCGTCGGCGCGGCGGCGCTCGCCCTCTCGCTGCTCGGCTTCCGCGTCGAGAGCCTCGACGCGCGCTTCGTGCTGATTGTGATTCTGACGGCCGCCACCTCCTCGCGCTTCACCATCCAGATTCCGCGCGCCTCGACCAACATCACCGTCGCCGACACCTTCATCTTCCTGACCCTGCTCCTCTACGGCCCGGAGGCGGCCGTCGTGCTCGCGGCCATCGAGGGCACGTGCTCGGGCCTGCGCGCGAGCCGGCGCAAGCTGACCGTCCTCTTCAACACCGCCTCGAACGCCTGCGCCACCTTCCTGACGGCCAACATCGTCCGCTTCGTCTTCGGCGACGTGCCGGGCCTGAGCGGCGCGACGCCCTACTCGTCCGTCCTCGCGCTCGTCTGCACGATGGCGCTCGCGCAGTACATCACCAACACGACCATCGTCTCGGTCGCGCACGCCTACAAGACGAACCAGCCGGTCTGGCAGACGTGGACGCACCACTATCTGTGGAGCTCGATAACTTACGTCGTCGGCGCGCTCGTGGCCGGCTTCGTCGTCCGGTTCGGCGACGCCGTCGGCGTCTACTCGCTGCTCGTCACCGTCCCCGTCATCTCGATCATCTACTTCACCTACCACAAGTATCTCGAAGACATCAAGCGCACGGCCGCGCAGGCCGAGGCCGCCGAGCGCGGCCGCGCCGAACAGGCCGAGCGCCACGTCGAGGAGTTGTCGCGCTACGTCGCCGAGCTCGAAGGCGCGCGCGCCGAGCTGCAAGCCAGCAAGGAGCACTTCCGCCACGCCGCCTTCCACGACTCGCTCACGGGCCTTCCGAACCGCGCGCTGCTCCGCAACCACCTCCAGCTCGCCCTCGGGCGCGCGCGCCGCAACGACGACCAGTTCTTCGCCGTCCTCTTCCTCGACCTCGACCGCTTCAAGAACATCAACGACTCGCTCGGCCACGGCGCGGGCGACCAGCTCCTGATGGCCATCGCGCGCCGCATCGAGGGCGTGCTCCGGCCGATGGACACGGTCGCGCGTCTGGGCGGCGACGAGTACGCCGTCCTCCTCGACGCGCTCGTCGCGGAGACGGACGCCATCAACTTCGCCGAACGCTTGCAGATCGAGCTGATGAAACCCTTCAGCCTCGGCGGCCACGAGGTCTACATCACGGCGAGCATCGGCATCGCGCTCTCGACGAACGGCTACGACGACCCAGAGAACCTTCTGCGCGACGCCGACACCGCGATGTACCGCGCGAAGGAGAAGGGCAAGGCGCGCTGCGAACTGTTCGACAAGCTGATGCACGCGCGCGCCGTCGCGCTCCTGCAACTCGAAAACGACTTGCGCCGCGCCATCGAGCGTCAGGAGTTTCAGGTCTACTACCAGCCCATCGTCGCTCTGGAGACCGAGAAGATTGTCGGCTTCGAGGCGCTCGTGCGGTGGCGTCACCCGACGCGCGGCTTCGTCCCGCCCGACGAGTTCATCCCCATCGCCGAGGAGACGGGCCTCGTCGCCGAAATCGACCAGTGGGTCTTGCGCGAGTCGTGCCGGCAGGTCGGCGAGTGGCACAACCTCTCGCCCGTCAACCGCCCGCTCACCTTGAGCGCGAACCTTTCGAGCCGCGAGCTGACGCACACCGACCTCATCGACCGCATCAAGCGGACGCTCGCCGAGACGAGCTTCGACCCGCGCTGCCTGAAACTCGAAATCACCGAGTCGGCCGTCATGGACAACGCCGAGGCGGCCGCCGCAGTCCTCGCGCGGCTTCGCGAGCTGGGCGTGCGTCTCTCGATTGACGACTTCGGGACGGGCTATTCGAGTCTCTCGTACTTGCACCGCTTCCCTGTCACGACCCTGAAGATTGACCGCTCCTTCATCGGCCGCATGAGCGAAGACACCGAGAAGTTTGAAATCGTCCGCACCATCATGACGCTCGCCTCCAACCTCGGCATGGACGTGGTGGCCGAGGGCGTCGAGACGCACCGCCAGCTCGCGCAGTTGAAACTGCTCAAGTGCGAGTTCGGCCAAGGCTACCTCTTCTCGAAGCCGGTGGACGCAGAGACGGCCGCCGCGCTTCTGGCCCGGCAGGTCGCGGGGCGCAAGCTCTTCTCCTCGCGCGTCACGGGCGACCTCGTCATCCCCCCCGCCACGACCTACATCAACTAATGCCCCTGTACGAGACG
>DASUNL010000157.1:0-6757 GCA_036277175.1 Pyrinomonadaceae bacterium
AAGTCATCGAGCGTCACCACCTCGCGCCCTATCCACTTGAACAGCGCGCGCAGAGTCGCGGCGAGGACACCATCACGCTCCCCGTCGGCACGCCCATCGACGAGGTCGAGCGCCGGATGATCCTGCGCACGCTCCAGAAGACCGACAACAACAAGCGGCGCGCGGCCGAGCTTCTTCAGATAAGTCTCAAGACGCTCCACAACAAGCTGCGCGCCTACCGCGAGCGCGGCCTTTTGCCCGACCCCGAAGAACATCCACCGCGCTCTCCTTACGCGCGCGGGGCGGACGATTTTCGCTAAAGCGGGGGAAGCCCTCCCGTTGAAGGCGGCGGATTTAAGGGCCGCCGGCCGAGACTTTGCAACCGTGTGTATTGATTTTCATGTGGCTTAAGGTTTAAGCTTCTGGAGAAGGCGAGTCAGGCACGTCTCCCCTCACGCTTTCAAGTTTTATCGACATCAGTCCGTGGCCGCGCGCGACGGCGTGCGCGACCCGAATGTAGAAGCGGCGGGGCCGCCCTCTAAAGGATGGCGACGAGGGTTTGCAGCAATTCGAGGGCATATGCCGTCAGCGAAGCGGTCGCGTCGAGTTCTTCGGCCGGCTCCGTTATGTCCTCACACATCTGCGGGCCTTCGGGCGGCGGCGGCTCTTGGTTCGGCCCGTGGATGACACCGGCGAAGGTCGTGTGGGCCAGCGCGAGTGACAGGACGAACGCGGCCAATCCGTTTTTCTGTTTTTTCACAGTCTCACTCCTGTAGATTTTAAAGATTTCGTCGGGATTGAAGGTTTTTTCGATTTCTGACCCTTCGGAGACTGCTATTATAGCACTTTGTGCGAAAAGCTTACAGGCCCGCAAAATCTTTGCTCTTCACTTAAAGGTAAAACTTGCATGACTTTAACGACCAACCAGAAGCGCACCGACGTTATGACCGCACTTCTCACTGCGGAACAGGTGCATGTGCGCTGTGAGGAGGCGAGGCAGCTTGAGGACGCCGGGCGTTACGAAGAGGCGGCCGAGCGCCTCGGCGATTTCTGGGTAGGCGTGGGCCGGCGGCCCCCGCTCGAAGGTCTCGACGAGCTGTCGGCGGCCGAGGTTCTGCTGCGCTCAGGCACGCTGACGGCGTGGCTCGGGAGCGCGAGACAGATCAAGGGGGCGCAGGAAGCGGCCAAGGACTTAATCGGCGAAAGCGCCACACGCTTCGAGGCGATGGGCGAGGCGGCGAAGGCGGCCGGCGCGCGCACGAGCCTCGCCGTCTGCTACTGGCGCGAGGGCGCGATTGACGAGGCGCGCGTCATGCTCGGCGAAGCGCGCTCGCTCGCGAAGGGGCGCGACGCGCGGCAGGAGGCGCGCGCGCTTTTGAACCTCGCCATCGTCGAGAGCAGCGCGACGCGCTACAACGAAGCCGTCCAAGTCCTGAGCGAAGCCGGCCCGCTCGTCGATAAGTTCGACGAGGGCGACGTGCTGCGCGGCATGTTCCACAACGAGCTTGCGAACGCGCTCATGTTCCTCGGCCGCCGGGAGACGCGCGCCGACTACCTCGACCGCGCGCTCGTCGAGTTCACGGCCGCGGGCTTCCACTACGAGCTGGCGGGCAACAAGCAGTGGAGCGCGATGGTCGAGAACAACCTCGGCTTCCTCTTCTTCCTGCTCCACCGCCACGAAGAGGCGCGCGAGCACCTGCGCCGCGCGCGCAGCCTCTTCACCGAGTTGGGTCAGGAGGGCAACGTCGCGCAGACCGACGAGACGCACGCGCGCCTCCTGCTGGCCGAGGGCCGGATGCGTGAGGCCGAAACGTTCGCGCGCGCCGCCGTCGAGAGACTAGAGGGCGGCGACGAGCTGTCGCTGCTCGCCGAGGCTTTGACTTCACAGGGGCGCGCGCTCGCGCGTCTCGGACGCATCTCGGACGCGCGTGCGACGCTCTCGCGCGCCTTCGATGCTGCCGACCGGGCCGGCGACCCGGAGGGCGCGGGACAGGCCGCGCTCGCGACCATCGAGGAGTTGCACGAGCAGCTCACCGCCGTCGAGTTGCTCGCGCTCTACGAGAACGCCGACGACCTGCTCCAGCACTCGCAGGAGACCGAGATTGTCGCACGCCTCCGCGAGTGCGCGCGCAAGGTTCTCTTCGTCTCGTTCGACATGCTTGGCGATTCACGGCTCGTGCCCGCCGACGCGGACGGCGAAGAGGGCGGGCTGCCCGACGAGTTCATCCACGCCGAGCCGGCGACCGCCGAGCTTCTGCGCCGCGCCGAGCTAATCGCGGGCGCGGGCGGCCCTGTGCTCCTGTCGGGCGAGACGGGGACGGGCAAGGATATGGTCGCGCGACTGATTCACGCGCGGAGCGGGCGCGCCGGGCGGTTCGTGAAACTCGGCTGCGCCGGCCTGAGCGCTGAAGTCTTCGAGGCGAGACTTCTGGGCGACGACGAGTTGGCGGGCGCGGCGTCGGAGGCCGACGGCGGCACGCTCTTCCTCGAAGAGGTGGGCGAGGTCGGGCCCGCGGGTCAGGCGAAGCTCTTGCGGCTGCTCGAATTCGGCGAGGCGCAGTCTTCGAGCGTCTCCCTGCCGCGCCGCGTCGACGTGCGCGTCGTCGCCTCGACGAGCGACGACCTCGCGCGGCTCGTCGAAGAGGGCGACTTCCGCAAAGACCTCTACTACCGTTTGCAGAATTTCACTCTGGAGATTCCGCCGCTGCGCGAGCGACCGGCCGACGCCGTCGCCTTGGCCCGACACTTCGCCGAGCAGTCGCCCGCGCGCAGGTCGAAGGGCGTCACGTTCGCGGCGGGCGCGGCCGATGCGTTCGGGCGCGCGCGTCTGAAGGGCAACGCGCGCGAATTGCGCTCGCTCATCGAGCGCGCGGTGCTGACGGCCGACGACGGCGCGCTCGTCACGCCCGAGATGGTCGAGCTGCTGCTCCTGCGCGGCGCGGGCCACGCGGGCTTTAAGGGTCTCTGGGATAACTTCTCGCTGAAGGACGAGGTGCGCCGCGTCGAGCGGTGCTTCATCGAGCTGGCGCTCAAGGAGTCGAACGGCTCGGTCTCGCGCGCCTCGCGACTGCTCGGCTTCAAGCACCACGAGTCGCTGGCGTCGCTGCTCAAGACGCGCCACCGCGACCTGCTCCACGCGCGCACGCCCGCCAAGGCGCGCCGCCGAAGCATCATCCCGAAGGAACTGCGATAAGACGAAGTGACGAGTGACGAGTGACGAGCAAGCAGCTTGAAGCTCGGAGTTGAAGCAGAAGCCCGGCCGCATCGGTCGGGCTTTCTACTTCTCCGACTCCGAACTCCGGACTTGTCTATAACTCGTCACTCGTCACCCGTCACTCGTCACTGCCTTTTACTGCTCGCCCACCGCTCCGCCGCGTCCGAGTAACGTCCGCACGGCCGCGTCGAGCTGAGAGTCGCGTTCGGTGTAGCTCTCGCCGACGGGCCGCCTGACCGTCACATCAACGGGCCGCGGGTTCAGCTCCATGTTCACGCCGTCCGAAGTCGTAATCTTCATGAACGGCAGGCGGAAGACCGTGCCGTCGAGCAACCCCACGTTCGACGTGTAGATAATCCAGCCCGACGTCGGCTCGCCGACCACGCGGCCGAGGCCGAGCGAGCGATAGCCCTCTGCGAAATCCTCCGCGTCGGAGAGCGAATACTGATTCGTCACCAGCACGGTCGGGAGTTCGAGAGCGCGTTGGCCGAGGACGGTGCGCGCGGGCGCGCGCCCGAAGCCGCGCGGCTGCATGCCGAGGTAGCTGCGTCGCGCGAGCACGTCGATGGCGTAGACGTTGACGAACCCGCCGTTGTTGTTGCGAACGTCTATCACGACGCCCTCGCGCGCGTGGTTCTCGGCGTCGAGGTCAACGTAGAGCTGCGCGAGCGAGGCCGACGACATGTCGAACATGTGCGCGTAGCCGAGTTTGCCCCCGCTCACGCGCGCCACATACGCGCGCTTCTCCTCGACCCACTTGCGGTAGAGCAGAGCCTTCTCGGTTTGCAGGTTGACCGGGCGAACCGCGACCTCGCGCCGCGACGCGCCTTCGCCCGACGAGGCGACGACGAGCACCACGCGCCTGTTTATCTTGTAGTTGAGAAGCTCGTCGATGTTCGTGCGCGCGTCCACCTGCCGGCCGTCGACGGCGAGGACGTAGTCGCCGACTTTAATCTCTCGGGCGCGCTCGCCCGTGGCGGCGTCGCGCGCGAGTGCCGCCGGGCCGAGCGGGATGACCTCGGTCACGCGCAGGCGGCCCGTCGACTCGTACTCCGCGCGGTCGAACCTCAAGCCCAGCCTCCCGGTCGTGACCTGCGTCGCCGTGCCGGGGTTGAAGACGCCCAAGTGCGATGCGTTCAGCTCGCCGACCATCAAGCTCATCACGCGGCGCATCTCCTCGGGCGTGCGCGCGCCCGCGACGTGCGGCCCGTAGCGTTCGCGCGCCGCCTGCCAATCGACGCCGTGATACGCGGGGTCGTAGAAGTTGTCGCGCATCCACGACCAGCCCTGACGGAAGACCTCCATCTTCTCGCGCGCGAAGTCAACGTCCATCTCGGCCGCGACGGCGAGCGAGCGCGTGGGCAGGCGCTGGTCGAGCGGGACGACCTGTACGCGGCCCGATTCGAGGTAGAAGATTTCGCGGCTGTCGGGCGAAAACTGCGCGTAGCTCTTGAAGCCGGGCGTCGCCGTCAGTTGTCGCGCGACCGTCGGCTCGCGTGACAACTCGTCGAGCGGATAGACGTAGATGTTGAGCTGGTTCTCCGCGCCCGCGATCATCATCGCGTGCTTCCCGTCGGGACTTATCGAGTGATACCTGACGTCCACACCGACGGGCAGAAGGCTCAGACGCTTGCGTATCTCGTCGAAGACGACCTCGACCGGCTTCTTGTCGCCTCCGGGCGTGGGCGTGGGTGTCGGAGTCGGAGTCGCATTCGCGGGCGCGGGCGTTGGCGACGGCTGTGGCGTCGCCGCCGGGTCGGGCGTCGGCGAAGGCGTTGGCGTCTCGGCGGGCGGCGTCGGAGTCGGAGTCGGCTGCTGCACTTCCTGACGGCGGAGCGTGGGAGCTAACGTGCGCGGCGTCTCTTCACGGAAGAGCTCGCGGAACTGATCCTCGCGGAAGCGCGGCGTGCGCGGGATGAGGTCGACGCGCGCGAGCTGGCCCGACTCTGTGCGCTGCCCCGTGTCGAACATGATGAACGTCCCGTCGGGACTCCAAGAGACGGTGTTGCTGCCGCCGACGTTGGCGAGGAAACTTATCTGCCGCGCCGCGCCGCCGTCGACCGAGACGAGCCACACGTTGCGGAAGAGTTTTTCGGCGACCGGCGTGAAGGCTATCCAGCGACTGTCGGGCGACCAGACGTAGGGGCGGTCGGAGTTGAGCGGCGGCCTCTCAAGCGAGGCGTTCGCGAGCAGGCGCTCCTGCTTCGACTCGGTGTTAATGACGCGCAGTTCGCGCCCGTCGCGCTCGAAGGCAATCCACTTGCCGTCGGGCGAGTAGCGCGGCGCGGCGTCCGCGCCCGTCGTGTTGGTGAGCCGCGTCTCGGTGTTGGTCGCGAAGTCGTAGAGGAAGAGGTGCGGGGTCGGGTCGCGGTCGGAGATGTAGACGAGGCGGCGGCTGTCGGGCGACCAAGTGACGGCCGACTCCGGCGCGTGGCTCGTCGTCACGCGCGCCGCGTCGCCGCCGTCGGTCGACGACGCCGCGAAGACTTCGCCGCGCACGACGAAGGCGACCTTCTTGCCGTCGGGCGCGAGCGCGAGTTCCTGTATCTGATCCGCGTAGCGCGCGCGCTCGACGCCGGGCCCGGCCGGCGCGCCGCGCAGAGTGATGTTGACCTGCTCGGCCCGCCCGCCCGACGTGTCCATGCGCCAGATGCGGAAGTCGCGCTCGAAGACGATGAGGCGTCCGTCGTAAGAGATGCTCGGCCAGAGCACGCGCCCGTCGCGGAAGCTCGTCAGTTGACGCGCCGCGCTGCCCGCGAGCGGCTTCGTCCAGACGTTCTGCGCGCCGCCCCTGTCGGAGACGTAAAAAATTGCGCGCCCCTCGTTGCCCCACATCGGCCAGTTGTCGCGCGCGCCGCCCTCGCTCACGCGCTCGTATGCGGAGGTCGATTGATTGCGCATCAGCCAGATTTCCGACTGGTCGATGTGGCTGCTCCCTCTGCGCCACCACTGCGAATAGCCGCGTCCCGTGAAGGCGAGGTGCGCGCCGTCGGGCGAGGGCGCGGCCTGAAACTCGTTGCCGTAGCGGTCGGCGGAGACCTGCATGGGCGTGCCGCCTTCGGCCGCGACGCGGTGGATGTCGTTGAAGCCCGCGATGTCGCGCGTCGTCGAGGAGAAGTAGACGAAGCGACCGTCGCGCGACCATGCGTCGGGCTGCTCAAGACCGTCGTCGAAGGTCAGACGGCGCAGCTCGCCCGTGTCGAAGTTGAGCACGTAGATGTCGCCCGTGCCCGTGCGCGAAGAGCCGAAGGCGAGCCGCCGCCCGTCGGGCGAGTAGAGCGGGCGGTACTCGTTCGCCGGATGCGAGACGAGCAGGCGCGCCTCGCCGCCCTCGGCATCGACAGTCCACACGTCGCCGCCCGAGACGAACGCTATCTCGGAGCGGTCGGGCGAGAGCGAAGGCTCGGCAAACGACGGGAGCGCGGCGGCCGTCTGCGCGGGCTGCGCAACAAGACGCGATTCATGCGCGCGCGCGTTTACGAAGACGTTTGAGAGCGAGAGTGAAAGGGCGAAGAGCGAAGCGAGGAATTTTTTCATCGGGACATTACACACTCCGGGAAATAG
>DASUNL010000158.1:0-4376 GCA_036277175.1 Pyrinomonadaceae bacterium
GCGCTCCGCGATTTCGCTTGGGCCGACTTCGACGGCGACGGCGACCCAGACGCCGCCCTGCTCGATTCTCAAGGCCGCCTCCACGTCTTCACAAACGAGCGCACCGGGCAGTTTCGCGCGCGCCTCGCGCCGCCCGACGCCGCGCCTTCCGCTGCCTCCGCCCTCGTCGCGCTCGGCGTCGCGGACTTAAACGCCGACGGACGCCTCGACCTGCTCGCGCTTCAAGCGGACGGCGCGCTGCGTCGCTACTCTGACAAGGACGAGGGCGCGGGTTGGGACGCGGCCGAAGTCTTGCGCGCGTCGGACTTGCCCTCGGGACTCGCGGCGGGCGGCGCGCGCGTCTTCTCCGCAGACCTCGACAACAACGGCGGCATAGACCTCCTCGTCTCAACCGTGCAGGGCGCGCGCGCGTGGCTCGGCGACGCCGAAGGGAGGTTCCGCCCGCT
Organism: Pyrinomonadaceae bacterium; assembly: GCA_036277175.1. GTDB lineage: Bacteria > Acidobacteriota > Blastocatellia > Pyrinomonadales > Pyrinomonadaceae > DASQDT01. The sequence continues at coordinate 447 of DASUNL010000158.1, forward strand.
CAACTTGGGAGACGCGCCGGCGCGCGCGCGCGCACTCACAGTCGCGGACACGAACACGGACGGACGGCTCGACTTGGTCGGCGTCAGTCAAGACCAAAAGGCTTTCACGGCCGCCGCGCGCGGCACGAAGAATTATCACTGGCAGGTGATTCGCCCGCGCGCCGCCAACGCCACCGGCGACCAGCGCATAAACTCCTTCGGCGTCGGCGGCGAGATAGAGATTCGCGCGGGTCTGCTCGCGCAGAAGCAGTCAATCGCGGGGCCGCTCGTCCACTTCGGACTCGGCGAGCAGACGCAGGCGGACGTGGCGCGCGTCGTCTGGCCGAACGGCTCTTCGAGCGCCGAGTTCGAGCTACGGGCCGACGAGTCGGTGTTGGCCGAGCAGCGTCTGAAAGGCTCCTGCCCGTCGCTCTTCGCCTACGACGGGCGGCGGATGACCTTCGTCAAAGACTGCGCCCCTTGGAGTCCGGCCATCGGGCTTCGCATCAACAACTATCAGACCTTGAAGGTGCAGCAGACCGAGGAGTGGGTGAAGATTCAAGGTAGTCAACTCGCCCCGCGCGAAGGCTTCTACGACCTGCGCATCACGGCCGAGCTTTGGGAGACTTACTACCTCGACCATTACGCGCTCGCCGTCGTCGACCACCCGACGGGGACGGAAGTCTTCGTCGACGAGCGCACGGCCAACCAACCGCCCGCGCTGAAAGTTTATACCGTCACGACGCCGCGCACGTTCGCCGCCGCGCGCGACGACGAGGGACGCGACGTCAGCGACGTTGTCATGCGACGCGACGGCCGACACCTCGACAACTTCGGGCGCGGCTCTCATCAAGGCGTGACCCGCGACCACTTCGTCGAAATGGAGTTGCCCGAAGACGCGCCGCGCGACGGCGCGCTCTGGCTCATCGCGCACGGGTGGCTTCACCCGACCGACGCCTCTATCAACGTCGCCATCAGTCAGGGCACGAACGCGCCGCCGAAAGGGTTAAGTCTCGAAGTCGCCGACGGTCGCGGTGGCTGGACGGTCGCGCACGCCGACCTCGGTTTCCCCGCCGGGAAGAACAAGACGATTCTCGTTGACCTGAAAGGCGTCTTCAAAGATGGCGCGCCGCGCGCTCTGCGCCTGCGCACCAACATGGAGATTTTCTGGGACGCGCTCGAATGGGCGACCGAGCCGGAAGCCAACGCGAACAACACGAACAATGCGACCGACGCGAACGACGCGAACGGCGCGCGCGGCGCGACCAGAATCAAGCGGCTGGAAGCCTCGACCGCGGAGCTACAGTTTCGCGGCTTCTCCGAGATGCGGCAGGCCGACAAGTCTTCGCCCGAGACGCCCGTCTACGAACGCATCGCCTCGACGGGGCAGAAGTGGCGCGACCTCGTCGGCTACTACACGCGCTTCGGCGACGTGCGCGAGTTGCTCGCGACAGTCGACGACCGCGTCGTCATCGCCAACGGCGGCGACGAGCTTGTCCTGCGCTTCCCGGCCATACCTTCGCCCCCGGCGGGCTGGTCGCGCGACTACGTGCTCATCGGCAACGGGTGGATAAAAGACGGCGACTACAACTCGCAGTTTTCCAAAACGGTGCTCCCCTTGCCGTCGCGCGACCGCGAGTACTACACTACTCCTCCGACACGTCTCGAAGACGACCCGGTCTATCACCGGCACCCCTCGGACTGGCAAAACTTCCACACGCGCTACGTCACGCCGCGCAGTTTCAACGGCGCTCTGTGGGCCAAGTAGCGCGCTGAGTCGCTTCGTCGTCCGCGAGACGTCGAAAATAGTTTTCGTCAATGGGCAAAAATCTCATCCCCCGCGTCATGCTCGTCGCGCTCTTCGCCGCGCTCTTGGCGACTCCGTTCGTGCTGCGACGCTGGCAGGGGAGCTTGGGCGACGGAGGCGCGCAAAGAGGCGCGGACTCGTCGGCCGAGCGCGACGCCTCGCTCGCACGCCACGGCTTCCATCTGGAAGAAGTCTCGAAGTCGGCCGGAATCAACTTTACACATAGCGCGCCCGTGCTCGACTCGAAGCTCGCGCACATCATGCCGCAGGTCGCCTCGATGGGCGCGGCCGTCTCCGTCACGGACTTCGACCGCGACGGCTGGCAAGACCTCTACGTCACCAACAGCGGCGAGGGAAGTCAGAACGCTCTCTTCCGCAACAACTCGGACGGCACGTTTACCGACGTGGCCGCCGCGCTCGGCCTTGCAGACCTCAATCACGCCGAGACGGGCGTCTCGATGGGCGCGGTCTGGGGCGACTACGACAACGACGGCTACGAAGACCTCTTCCTCTACAAGTGGGGGCGGCCCGAACTCTTTCACAACGACGCGGGCAAAAGTTTTTCGCGCGTGACCGACGCGGCGGGCCTCCCCGCGTGGGTCAACGCCAACACGGCCGTCTGGCTCGACTACGACCGCGACGGACTGCTCGACCTCTTCGTCGGCGGCTACTACCCCGAATCAATCAACCTCTGGCGTCTTGAGACGACGAAGATGATGCCGGAGAGTTTCGAGTACGCGCGCAACGGCGGGCGCAAGTACCTCCTGCGCGGGCGCGGCGACGGCTCGTTCGAGGACGTGACCGAGCGCGTCGGTATCGACACGCGGCGTTGGGCGCTCGCGGCTGCGGCCGCAGACCTGCGCGGGACGGGCTACCCGGACATCTTCATCGCCAACGACTACGGCGTCTCCGAGTTGTTCGCAAACGAGGGCGGCCGACGCTTCCGCGACGCGGGCGAGCAGACCGGCGTCGGCTTCGCGCCGAAGAGCGGGATGAACGTCGCCTTCGGCGACATCCTCAACAGCGGGCGGTTCTCCGTCTACGTCACGAACATCTCCGAAGAGAGCGTGCTCGTCCAAGGCAACAACCTCTGGGTTCCGCGCGAGGGCACCGAAGGGGACGCGCTTCGCTACGACAACCTCGCGGCCGAGATGGGCGTCGAGCTTGGCGGGTGGAGCTTCGGCGCGCAGTTCGGCGATCTTAACAACGACGGCGCGCTCGACCTCTACTTGACGAACGGCTACGTCTCTTTGGAGCGCGGGACGAACTACTGGTACGACTTCTCGAAGATAGCGGGCGGGCACTCGCGCATCATCGGCGACGCGGCCAACTGGCCGCCGATGGAGAACCGAAGCCTCTCGGGTTTTCAGCAGAAGCGCGTCTGGGTGAACGACGGCGCGGGACGCTTCGTCGACGTGGCGCAGACCGTCGGCGTGCGCGACACTTTCGACGGCCGCGCGGTCGTCGTCGCAGACCTCTGGAATCGCGGCGTCTTGGACGTCGTCGTCGCCAACCAGCGCGGCCCGCTGCTCGTCTACCGCAACACCGCGCGCGCGGAAAACAGTTGGATTGACTTTGAGCTTGAGGGCGCTGCGAGCAATCGTTCGGCAATCGGCGCGCAGGTGCGCGTCTTCTGGGCGGGGCAGCAGCAAGTGCAGGAGGTCTCGGGCGGCTCGGGCTTCTGCGCACAGAACCAGAGGCGTCTGCACTTCGGCTTGGGCAGCGGCGCGCACGTCGAGCGCGTCGAGATTCGCTGGCCCTCGGGCCGCGTGCAGACTTTGGACGCCCCCGAGACCGGCAAAGTCCACCGCGTGAGGGAAGCGTAGAGGACTTGCAGTCTCAAATTTGAAATCCCTGTGCCCACCGCGCCGCGTGTGTTAAATTTTCCGGCGACAAGGAACGGCGAATGAGCGCAACCACCGCACACGCAAGCCCCGTCCCCGCGCCTTCGGGCGAGGCGACGCCGCAGCCGAAACTCTTCGGCCTCGACGCCCGCTTCATCGCCCCCATCTTCATCACGTTCATCCTGCTCGTCGGCCAACTGACCTACGGCATCCTCGAAAGCTACGCGATGACGGTGCTGGCAATCCTGACGGCCGTCGCCGTCGAACTCGTCTTGGGCCGACTCTTCACCGGCCGCTGGC
>DASUNL010000159.1:0-14082 GCA_036277175.1 Pyrinomonadaceae bacterium
GGCGACGAGGAGGCCGCGCCCGAGGTGACGCCCGGCGTGATGGGGAGCGGCTCGGGCTCGCCGTACTCGCCCTCGCGCTCGCCCTCGGCCTGCGGCTTGAGTTCGGTGACGCCGCGCAGAGCGGCCTCGTTGTCTGCGTCGTTGCGTATGGCGCTCTGGTAATCCTCGAACGCGCCCGCCGTGTCTCCGGCCGCGCGCCGCGCGTCGCCGCGCTTGACGTAGGCGGCCGCGAGCGAGGCGCGCACGTCGTCGCTCGGGCTGCGCTCGGCGTGTCGTTCGAGACGCTCTATCTCGGCGTCGAGCGCCGCGCCCTGCAACCCTCCCGCGTTCGACGTGTTGGCGCTCGCGTTCGCCGCGACGTTCGCGCCGCCCTGCGTGTTGCGCTCGCCGCCGCCGCAAGCCGTGACGCACAGCGCGAGGGCTAACGCCGAGACGTGCGCGGCGAGCCTCGGGCGCGCGCCGCTCAGCTTCCAGAGACGAACGGCCTCGACTGAACGATGTAGAGCTGCCCCTTCATGTAGACCCATTCGATGTCCTGCTCCTTGCCCCCGAAGACGTTTTTGATGAGCGTGGCGGCGCGCGCGAGCCTGCGCACCATCCCGTCGGTCAGCACTGCGCGCTCGCCCGAGATAGGAACTTCCTTGACGCCGCCGCGCTCGTCGAACGTCAGGATGCTGTCCTCCTCCGAGCGCGTCAGCACGCGCACCGAGTTCGAGCGCGGGCGGAAAATTATCTGCTCGGCGATGCGCTTGCCCTCGACGACCTTGATGCCGAGTCCGCGCTTCGCCGAAATGTAAATCGCGCCACGGTTGTCCGCATCATACGGGTCGGTCGTAATCATCACTCCGGCCGAGTCGGCGTTGACGCCTTCCTGTATGAGGACAGCCATCATCGCCTTCGAGTGGTCGACGCCCGCTCGCTCGCGCGCCTCGTATGCCTCGTAGTTCCAGACCGACGCCCAGACAGTCTTAATCGCCTCGAAGAGCTGCTCCTCGTCTTTAACGTTCGGCACGGTCGAGTAAAGCCCCGCGCCGCTGAAGTTCGGAAGGTCTTCGACGTTCGACGAGCTACGCACAAACAGCCCTTTGCCCGCGAACTCCGCGCGGACTCGCGCCGCGACCAACTCGCGCAGACGCGCGTTCACCTGCGCCTTCTGAAACCTCTCGCGCATCTCCGTCAATCGCGTGCGTCTGTAGGCCGGGTCGTGTACGAAACGCTGGTCTTGCAGCATCTCGAAGACGGCGTCTTCCAGCCCGTTCTCTTTGATGAACTGGTCGTAGTAGAAGACCGGAATCGTGAAGCCTTCGGGGACGGTGATGCCGCGCAGGCGCGCGCGCACGACTTCGCCGAGGTTCGCCGACTTCGCCCCGTAGGCCGCGCCCATCCGCGCCCTCTGCTCGCGCAAACTCAGCAGCGACTTCGCCGTGAGGTCGAGGCGCGGCGTCATCACGCTCTTCACTTCGGCGAGACGCTTCTGATATTCGTCAATCTCTTTGAGGTCGGCGCGGCGGATGGTGTACTTGTCGGCGTGCGTCTCAAACGTCACCCACCAAGTGTCGTACTGTTTGAAAAGCTCGGTCGCGTTTTTGATGTAGGCGTTCGGCACGCCCCAGCCCTTCGCCAGCAGGTTGATGTGCGAGAGCGGCGTCGAAGGCTTCGAGACGATGACCCCGGCGACGGGCGGGAGACTGACGGGCACTTCGTTTAGGACGAGGATTTCGTTCGAGCCGATTTCCGTGTGCTCGTCGAGTTTCTCGATGACGTGGATGCGCCCGATGCCTTTCGCGACGTTCAGAGGCTCGTACTCCTGCTCGCGCGCGATTTCGCTTTGCAGCACGCGCTCGATGCCCTCGACCGCGCGCGACGCCTCCTCCTGACGCAGAGAGTTCGGCTTAAACGCTACGGGCGCGAAGAAGGTCTTTCCGATGACGTCGCCCGCGAGCTTAATCTGCTCGGAGGGAATCAGGTCGCCCTCCCAGAATTCATACGTCCAGCGTTTGACCGGCGTCTGGTAGGCGAGCGTGCCGAGGATGAAGCGTCGGTTCGGCTTAATGTAGTTGTTCTCGAAGAACTCCTCGCCGCGTTCGAGCGAGAGATACGTGCCGTTGACGAAATCCTTGTGGAAGCGGAAGCGTTTCGAGTTGACGTAGTAGACGCGATTCGAGTCCTTGCGGTCGATGACGAAGATGACGTGCGGGAGCGCGTACTGACGGTCGGTGTAGACGCGCGACAAAGTGTCGAACTCGGCCTGCGACTTGATGGCCGGAAGCGACTTGACGCCCTTGTCTTCCTCCGCACCCGCCGACGGAGGCGCGGCCTTGACCGGGAGCGCGGACTTCGGCTTTCGCGGCACGGGCCGCTTGTGCCGAGTCTGCGTCGAAGCACCAGCCGCGACCGTGAGCAGACACGCGAGCGCCAGCATCGACGCGCCAAAGTTTCTCAAGAGCCTGCCCCGACGTGTTCCGGCAAATCTCATACAGCGTGCCTCTCATGAAGAAGTCGTGCGCCCTCGCGCCCGAGCAATTCTACAAGATCGTCGACGTGTCGTCTCTCCGTCAGAAAGCTGTTGACGTTGATGCGCAGGACGCGGCGTCCGCCGAGCACAGTCGTCGCGAACCAAGCCTCGCCGCTCCGCTCGACGCGCTGCTGCAAGCCCCTCTGCAACACGTCGAGCAACGTGTCGTCCACGCCCCGAAGCGCGCGCGGGACGTACCGCGCGCAGCACAGGGCCGTCTCGACCTCGCCCACGCACTCGAAGTCTTCACTCTCGGCGAGGCGCGCGGCCAAGTACCGCGCCAACTCAATCTGCCGCTCGACGATTTCCGCGTACCCGCGCGTGCCGAGATGCTTCAAGGCCATCCAGAGCTTGAGCGCGTTGAAGCGCCGCGTGCCGAGTTGCCCGTAGCGAAAGAAGTCGAACTCCACGTCCGCGCCGCCTCGGTCTTCGCTCAGATACTCGGGCGTGATGTCGAACGCCTCGCGAAGCACCTGCCCGCCCGCGCGCACGAGCAGCGCGCCGCACGCGAAGGGGACGAACATCCACTTGTGCGGGTCGAACGTGACGGAGTCGGCGCGCTCGATGCCGCGCAGGCGCGCGCGGTGAACGTCGGAGAAGGCCAAGCCCCCTCCGTAGGCCGCGTCGACGTGATACCAGAGTTTGAAACGCTCGGCCACGTCGGCCAAATCTTCGAGCGGGTCAACGACGCCCGAAGAGGTCGCGCCCGCCGCGCCCGCCACGCAGCAGGGCGTGTTGCCCTCGGCCAAGTCCTTCTCAATCTCTTCGACGAGACGCGGGACGCTGATGTGAAACCTTGTGTCCGTCTCAATCTTCCGCAGGTTCTCGCGGCCGAGGCCGAGGATGTCGACGCACTTGACGAGCGAGTAGTGCGACTGCTCCGAGGCGTAGACGACGAGTTGGCCGCGCGCTTCGACTGCGCGCAAGCCACCGTCCTTAATCCTCGCCGAAGCCGAGTCGCGCGCTAACTTCAAGCCGACGAGGTTGGCTTCGGAGCCGCCGCTCGTCAGCGTGCCGAAGCTCCCGGCGGGGTAGCCGATGAGTTCGCAGAGCCATTGGAGCACGCGCGCCTCGACGGCGCTCGCCGACGGCGAGTTGCGCCACGCCGCGCCGTTCTGGTTGATGGCCGAAGCAATCGCGTCGGCCCACACGGCGACGGGCAGGGGCGTCGGGTTGAACAGCCCGTAGTAGCGCGGGCTTGGGATGTTCATCGCGTGCGGCAGAAGGTCGCGGCGGAACTGCTCGAAAATCTCTTCGGCCGGAGTGCCTTCGCGCGGCAGAGGCTCGTCGAAGAGTCGTTCAAGCTCGGCGGGCGTGGCCGTCGAGCAGACGGGCGCGCGGTCGAGCGAGCGCGCGTAGTCGCCGACGATTCGGACGGCCGCGCGGCCGAGCCTTTCGTGCTCGGCGACGAAACGCGCGCTCGCCCGCGTACTATCCTTCGCGTCTGTCATTCGTTAAGCTTTCGCCGGGCGCGACGCGCGCGCCGGATGATGTCGCGGAGAAACCTAACACCTGAGGACGAGTTTGCGGAAGTGCTGCGCGAGCGCGCGGCCATCTACGGCGTCGCGCCCGACGACGCGACCGTCCGTCTCCTTCAAACCTACTTCCTCAAGGTCGTTGCGTGGAACGCGCGCCTTCATCTCGTCGCGCCCTGCACGCCATCAGAGTTTGCGACGCGCCACGTCCTCGAATCGTTGCTCGCCGAACGCTTTCTCGCGAAGGGAGCGCGCGTCGTCGACATAGGCTCGGGCGCGGGCCTGCCCGCCATCCCGCTTCTCATCGCGCGGCCCGACATCGAAGCCGTTTTAATCGAGGCGTCGGCGAAAAAGTCCGTGTTCCTGCGCGAGGCTCTGAGCGCGGTCGGGAGACAGGCGCGGGCGCGCGTCGTCGCGGAGAGGTTCGAGCGGCTTCCCCGCCCCGACGCTCACGCACTCACCTGCCGCGCGCTTGAGCGATTCGCCGAGACTCTGCCGGCGATGCTCGAATGGGCTGAGAATGTCGGGACTCTTCTACTGTTCGGCGGCGAGTCGCTGCGCGAACGTCTCGAAGCTTCCGGCCAAGCCTTCTACTCGATTCTCGCGCCGGAGAGCGAGCGGCGTTTCCTCTTCGTCGTCCGCCGCGAGCTTTAAGACCATCTCAAATCATCGCAGAGGCAGAGCATAAAAAAGAGGCGGCGCGAGGATCGTAAGTGTCACCTCGCGCCGCTCGGTTTCTGACTGTCTGTACGTCGTCTCTTAGCGGACGACGTTGATGGTGATGATTTGCGTCCCCGAGATGACGTACTCGGCGGCCGGGAGTTCCTTCTCGGCGATGGGCGACAGCGCGGTCGGCGTGAAGCCGCCGGAGCTGCGGTCGCTGTTGAGTGTGGCGACGAAGGAGGGCGGGAGGTTCGGCATCTCGTCCGTGCCGATGACCGCGCCCGGCGTCACGCGGAAGAGCTTGACGTAGAGCCGGTCGTTCTTCCGAATCTTGTTAATCGCGCTGACGAGCTGGCCCAAGTCCTTCGGCACGAAGTTCTGCGTGGCCGAAGCCTGTTGGAGCGCGCCGCCGTCGCCGACGAAGAGCATCAGCGGCCCCGTCGGCACGTCGGCCGGAATCTCGACGGGGATGCGCTGCACGAACTGTCGGCCCGACTCGGTGCGGACGTAAGCCTGCACCTCGACCGACTCGCCGCGCGCCACCTCGCCACGGTCGAGCGCGATGCGGTCGAGCGTGGCCGCGCGCCGCACGTCGGCCGAAGCGATGTCGAGCGTCACGGACTGAAGGTCAACGCCGTCAAAGCCGCTCGCCATCAAGGCGGCGACCGGCCCGGCCACCGAACCCGCGGCCGAAAGACCCGCGCCCGCGTTCGAGAAGCGGCGTTCGAGCTTAATCGTCTCCTGTCCACGCACGGCAATCTCGCCGCGCACGCTGACGGTCGAATCGCCGAGGCTGCGCTCGCTCGAAGCGATGGTGTTGAAGATGGTGATGTTGAGGAGCAGCGGCGTCAGAAACTCGTCGTTCGCAATCTCGTAGGTGTACTTCTCGACGCGGTCGCGGCTCGTGTGCAGGTTGATGGTGACTGGAATCATCTTCGGCGCGCGGCGCAACTCGCCGTAGATGCCGGTCGCCCTGTCCTGCGAGATTGCGCCGACCATCTGTCCGGGCACGGTCAGCTTAAACGAGTTGTAGGTGCTCGGGATGACCGTCACGACCGACGCCTCGGTCATCGGCATCTCCGACGAGCCGAGGCTCAAAAACGGATGGCCGAAGGCGTAGACGCGGTCGCCCTCGCGGTGCGTCACCGTGCCCGAGGCGGCAATCGAATAGTCGCCGCGCACGAGTTGCACGCTGATGGACGTGCCGGGCGCGAGCGTCTTTTCTGTGACCGGAGCGAGCGGCGTCATGGGCGCTGCGCCGCCGACGCCGGAGACGGCGAGCAAGCCGTGCGTCTGTAGCTGCGGCGCGAAGTGTGCGAGCGTCTCCTGCGAGATGCCGCCGAAGACGACGGGCGTCGCGATGGGCGCGAGTTGCTGGCCGAGGAGCGCGGTGAGCGGAGAGCCGCTGGCGACGGGCGCGATGAAGGTCGTCGCGGCGACACCGGCGCGCGGCAGTTGCATCTTCCAGTCAGTCCCCGACAGTTGCGAGTAGGAGACGGCGCGAGGCTCGCGCGCGAAACCCATCTGGTCGCGTCCACCGCTGCCCTCGACGCGCCCGCGCTCGAAGATGTCAATCATCTGTTGGATGGGCGTGATGCCCGCGATGGGTTCTTTCGAGAACGGGAAGCTGTAAGCAATCGCGCCGACGAGTTTGCCGTCGATGAAGACGGGCGAGCCGGACATGCCGGCGAAGACGCTTGTGCGCTCGACCTCCGCGCCGGAGAGGCGCGCGATGATGACCGACATGCGCGGCTGCGGGTAGCCGGGCAGGACGCCTAAGATTTCGACGCCGAACTCCTTCGGCTCGGCCCCCGAGAAGACCGTGCGCGCGACGCCCTTCTGTCCGGCCTTGACCTCCGAGAGCGGGAGCGTGGGCACGCCGCCTTGCTGCTGCGCCATGGCCGCCGCGCCGAGCGCCACGAAGAGCGCCACGAATGTCGTCAAACGCTTGAACATCAAAGACACCTCTGGGATTTGACCGTCTAACTTTGCGGCCCGGAGTGGACGGCCCCGGCCGCGCCCTCGGGGTCGAAACGATTGAAAGAGCGCCGCCCCCGTGGACGCCGAATGACTATAGCTTCGCGCTTCCGGCGGGGTCAAGCAATTACCTGTGATTGACAGATGAACCAGAAAACTCTTTGGTTGCTTTCACTTACTAAAGACGCTCGCCGCGCCCCCGCGACGGCGCGCGCGACGTTTACCGGCGGTCGCCGGGCGTGCTAATTTGCGGCCTCGGCAGCCGATTTTCGACGTGAAGAGTAAACGAATAATCGAGGGCTTCATCCTCGCGGGCGGGGCTTCGAGCCGCATGGGCGCGGACAAGGCGCACCTGCGTCTCGGCGGGCTAACGCTCGTTGAGCGTGCCGCGCGCGCACTCAACGCCGTCGCCTCCGAGGTTCGCGTCGTCAGCTCGAAGCCCGACGCGAGCGCGTGGGAACTTCCCGTCGTGGCCGACGTGTACGAGCGTGCGGGCGCGCTCGGCGGACTGCACGCGGCGCTCGCGCACGCGCGCGCGGAGTGGATAGCGGTCGCGCCCTGCGACCTGCCATTCCTGACGGGCGAGCTGTTTAGCCGTCTCGTCTCACATGCGTCGGAAGAGTTCGACGCGGTCGTGCCGGTGCAGGAGGACGGGCGCGTGCAGCCGCTCTGCGCCCTCTACGCGCGGCGCGCGTGTCTCGACGTGGCCGCGCGCCTGCTCGACGCGGGCGAGCGTCGTCCGCGCGCGCTGCTCGGCGAGGTGCGGACTCGTCTGGTCGCCTTCGAGAGCCTCGCCGACCTCGACGGGGCGGGACTTTTTTTCAAGAACGTCAACACGCCCGACGACTTCGAGGACGCCGCCAGAGCCGTGGATAGTGAATCGTAAATCGTGAATCGTTTGGGCATCATTCGACCCGGCGAATCGCCGCCCGGATAGCGCGCCACTCAGCCTCTATTCACGATTTACAATTCACGACATACGATTTACGTTTTACGATTGACGATTGACGAATTACAATACGCCGCGATGTCCCCTCGTCTTAGGTCAGGAAGACGGTTCCTGAAAGCCTTTCTCCCGGTCGCGCTCCTGCTGGCGCTCGCCGTGGCCGTCTTTGTCGGCTGGGTCGTTTACGGCGTGACTCACCCGCCGCAACGCCCCTACCTCGTCACGCCCGAAAAGTTCGCGCAGCTCTCGAACCGAGGGACGAAGGCGACCGACGTCACGTGGCCGAACCGCGACGGCACGCAGGCGCGCGGCTGGCTGCTCGTCGGCGGCGAAGGCGCGCCCGCCGTCGTCCTGCTCCACCGCTACGGGGCCGACCGCTCTTGGGTCTTAAACCTCGGCGTCAAGCTCAACGAGACTTTGAATTACACGGTGCTCTGGCCCGACCTGCGCGGCCACGGCGAGAACCCGCCGGTCGCGACGACGACCTTCGGCGCGCGCGAGGCCGAGGACGTTCGCTCCGCGCTCGTCTACCTGCGAAGCTTGAAGACGCCGCAGGGGCGGCCCGTTGCGGCCGAGCGAATCGGCGTCTACGGCGTCGAGTTGGGGGCTTACGCCGCGCTCATCGCCGCGCGCGACGAGCCGCAGGTACGCGCGCTCGTGCTCGACTCGCTGCCCGAAACGTCCGACCAAATGCTGCTCGACGCGGTGCGCGAAAACACGGGCATCGAGAACTCCCTGCTTCAACAACTCGCGCGCGGCGGAGCGCGCGTCTACTTCCTCGGCGACTACCGAAGCGTCTCGGCCTGCCCCGTCGCCGAAACCCTCGACGACCGGCGCGTGCTCATACTGGCCGGCGAGGACGCGCCGCAACTGCGCGCCTCGTCCGAGTTGCTCACCAAGTGCTTCCCCAACCCCGCCAACGTCGAGGCGCGCACGAACCTCCCTTTGACCGGCTTCACGCTCGCCTCCGCGCCCGCCGAAAAGGGCGAGACCTACGACCAACTCGTCATCGCCTTCTTCGCGCGCGCCCTCGCCGCCACGCCCTGAAGTCCGCACGCCTTCATTTGCGACGCGCGAAGACGAGCGCGTAAGCGCCGTTGTCGCCGACGACTCGCGTCTCAAGCTCCTGCATCGCCGTCAGTTGACCGAGGAATTCGAGCGGGACGATGACGAGCGCGCCGCCGCCCCCGACGCGCAGAGCCTCGACCACCTCGTAAGGCCCCTCGAATTTGAGAGGCTCGCCCGTCTCCATGTAGGTCAGTCGCCCGGCGGCGTAAAACTCGGCCGAGCGTTCGAGGTCGTGCAACTGATAAACGGGTAGCGTCTCGACGTAGCCTTCCCTCGAAGCCAACCGCAGAAGCCCGCGCACCGACTCTCTGTTGGCGAAGTCTTCGAGAGCACAACTGACGATCATCACGATTGTTAACAGCGTCGCTCCCGCGAGCGTCAGGAAACTGAGCAAGCGTCTTTCGGCCGCGACGAGCGCGACACCGCCCGACACGAGCGCGGGCGCGGTCACCATCAGCGCGCAGCTAAACTCGATAACCCCGGTCGTGTAGGCGTAGGCGAGTCCGAGCGAGCCGACGAAGAGCGCAGCCGCGCCCGTCGCGCGCATCAGCCACGCGCCGCCCTCGTCACGCAGGTATCGCGCGACACTCATCCCAGCCAAAACCGCCGCGCCCGGAAGCGCAGGCAGGACGTAGCCCGGCAGCTTCGACCCGGACAACGAGAAGAAGAGCAAGGGAAAGACGAGCCACGCGAGCGCGAATGCGTAGAGCTTCGCAGTTGAGCCGTCCGCACGCAGGTCGCGCCGCCAGAATTTGCCGATGCCGCTCACGAGAAAGGGCGTCCAAGGCAGTGTGAGCAGAGCCATGATGGGAAGGTAGAAGTAGAAGGGCTGCGGGTGGTGAAACTTGTTCGAGACGTAGCGCGCGAAGTGGTGTTGGACGAAGAACTCTTCGACGAACTCCCAGCCGTGGCGCGCGTAGACGGGCGCGTACCACACGGCGGCCACGGCGAGCGCGAGCGGCACGCCCCACGCCGCGCCGAGCCTGAGAGGGTTCGGCCACCTGCGTCGCAGCAGAAGGTAACAGAAGACGACTCCGCCCGGCAGGACGATGCCGATGAGACCTTTCGCGAGGAGCGCCAAACCCACTCCCGCGTAGAAGCCCGCGAGCAACGCGCGTCGCCTGCGCGCGTCCGCTTCCAACTCCGAGACGAAGAAGCACGCGAGCGCAAGCGTCACGGTCATCGTCAGGATGATGTCGAAGCTCGCCCCGCGCGAGAAGACGAGCATGCCGGCGCACGTCGCGCACACCGCCGCGCACGCGAAGCCGAGCCACGAAGCGCGCTTGTCAGCACTTCCCCCGTCCCTCCCTTTCGCGCCCTTCTCTCCCGCGTCCTTCCCTTCTCCCTCCTCGCGCTCGGCCCTGCCCGCCATCCAGCCGACGAGCAAGATTGAGAGAAGACCTGAGAGCGCGGCGGGCAGACGCGCCGCCAGCTCCGTCACGCCGAGCGCGGAGAAGCCCGCCATCATCATCCAGTAGAGTAGCGCGGGCTTCTCGAACCAGTGGTGGCCGCCGAGCGTCGGCGTGACGAGGTCGCCGCGCGCGAACATCTCGCGCGCGACCTGCGTGTAGCGCGGCTCGTCCGCGCCGACGAGCGGCATCGCGCCGAGTTGGTAAAAGTAGACGGCGCACGCGGCGACGAAGAGCAGAACCCACGCGCGCTTGGCAAGCCTCCGACGTTGCAAGTATAGTCCCCCAAAAGCTGTCAGCGTTCAGCACTCAGCGGTCAGCTTGTTGAATGATTGCCGCGTGAGTATGGTTAAAGTCTCTGCCATCTTCAACCCGACGCACGCCTGTTTTAAGCTGAACGCTGACGGCTGATTGCTGAACGCTTCTTTATGCCCCTACGCACCGCAGTCATCGGGACGGGCAGCCTCGGCCGCCAGCACGCGCGCATCCACGCCGCGCTCGCCGCCGAAGGTCGCTCGCAGTTCGTCGCCGCCTGTGACTTGAACGAGCAGACGGCGCGCGAGGTCGCGGCCGAGCGCAAGGTCGAGTGGACGTGCGACTGGCGCACGCTCGTCGGCCGCGTCGACGCCGTGAGCCTCGCCGTCCCCACGGAAGTCCACGCCGAGATTGCGCGCCCGCTCCTCGAAGCGGGCGTCCACGTCCTCGTCGAGAAGCCCGTCTCGCGCACGCTCGCGGAGGCCGACCAGATGATAGCCTCGGCCGAGCGCGGCCGGAGCGTCCTACAGGTCGGACACCTCGAACGCTTCAACCCCGCGCTCGTCGCCTTGAAGCCTTTCGTCCGCAACCCCGTCTACTTCGAGGTTCACCGCGTCGGGCAGTTCACCGCGCGCTCGCTCGACATCGACGTGGTGCTCGACCTGATGATTCACGACCTCGACATCGTCCAGTGGCTTGTCGGGCCGGAGGTTGAAGTGACGGACGTGCGCGCCGTCGGCATCCCCATCCTGACCCCGCGCGTGGACGCGGCCAACGCGCGACTTGAGTTCGCGGGCGGCGTGGTCGCCAACATCACCGCCTCGCGCGTCGGCACGGAGAAGATTCGCAAGATGCGTTTCTTCCAGCCGCACGACTACGTCGCCGTCGATTACGCGACGCGCTTCGCCTCCGTCAGCAGCCTCGCGCCGCCGAGCGCGTCGGGTTCGTGGCCCGGCGTCCACGTACGCCATCTCGACATCGCCGACGTCGAGCCTTTGCGCGCCGAGATTGAATCTTTCCTCGACGCGGCCGAGGGGCGCGCGCCCGTCGCCATCACCGGCGCGGACGGCCGCCGCGCGCTCGCGCTCGCGCTCCGCCTCCTCGAACAGATTCACGAGCACCCGATTGTCGCCGGCCTCGGCGCGAAGAGTTGAGATGACCGCCGCGCCCGCGACAGACGAGCGCATCGAGGCGCTTCTCCTTGCGTGCATCGAGGCGGGCGACTTCCCCTCGGCCGTCTACTCGGTCGCGCAGCGCGGGCAAGTCTATTTTGCGGGCGCGCTCGGCGACGCCGTCCGCGCGCCCGAGCGACGCGCTGCCGGCCTCGAAACCATCTACGACCTCGCGTCACTGACCAAGCCGCTCGTCACGGGACTTCTCTGCGCGCTGATGTTGGAGCGCGGCCGCGTCCGGCTCGACGACGCCGTATCGCTTCACCTCCCCGAGTTCGACCGCGAAGACAAACGCGCCATCACTCTTCGTCAACTCGTCACGCACACGTCGGGCTTACCGGCGTGGCGTCCACTCTACGCGCTGGCCGAAAGTCGCGGGCACGCGCTCGAAGTCATCGCCTCGCTCCCACTTGAGTACGAGCCGGGCGCGCGCGTCGTCTACAGCGACCTCGGCTTCATCACGCTCGGCCTTATGCTCGCTCGCCTCAACGGCGCGGAGTTGCCCGCGCTCGCGGCCCGCGAAATTTTCGAGCCTCTCAAACTTCGCCGCACGTTCTTTAACCCCGACCGCGCGTTTGTGACGGAGACGGCCGCGTGCGAGTCCGAGGGCAACGCCTACGAGCGCGAGATGTGCAGCAAAGAGCACGGCGTCGAGGACTTCGCGCACTTCCGCGCGGGACAAATCTGGGGCGAGGTTCACGACGGCAACGCTCACTTCCTCGGCGGCGCGGCCGGTCACGCCGGACTCTTCTCCACCGCGCGCGAGACGCTGTCAATCGCCGAACAGTTCTTGCCGTCGCGCTCGAAGCTCCTCTCGCCCCCGACCTGCGCGCTCTTCCGCGAGAACATGACAGGCGCTCTGAACGAAGCGCGCTCCTTCGCTTGGCAACTCGCCGCAACTTCGGACTCGACCGCCGGGCCACGCCTCGCGCCCGACAGCTTCGGCCACCTCGGCTTCACCGGCACGAGTTGTTGGATAGACCCCGCGCGCGAGGCCGTCTTCGTCCTCCTCACCAACCGCACGCACGCGCGCGGCGCTCTCCCCTTCGCCAACATCAACGCCGTGCGCCGTCAATTTCACACGCTCGCCGTCGAAGCACTTGAGCGCGACGACGCTTGAGCGCGCGGCTCGAACGCTTCCGTCGTCGCCTCTGCGATTTACTCTTTAAGCTTCTGAGTTAAGATGAGCGCGTGCCGACTGGCCGCGACACGCCGACGACTCCCGAACCCGCTCCGCGCCTGCGCGGGCGCGTGGCCCACGCCTTAGGACTTGAGCGCAACGTCGTCGCCGTCTCGGCGGCCGTCCTGCTGATGAGCGGGGGCGAGGAGCTGTGGCGGAGGTTTCTGCCGAAGTACCTCGAAGCCCTCGGCGCGGGCGCGCTCGCCGTCGGCTTCTTCGGCACGCTCAAAGACTTCCTCGATGCCGTCTATCAATACCCCGGCGGCTGGCTCGCCGACCGCTTCGGCCGACGCCGCGCCTTCCACCTCTTCATCGTCATCGCGTCGGTCGGCTACGCGCTGTATCTCTTCAGCCCTTCGTGGCCGTTCGTCTTCGCGGGGCTGGTCTTTTCGCTGGCGTGGCAGAGCATGGCCTCGCCCGCCATCTTCGCCGTCATCGGCGACGCGCTGCCGCGCGAGCGACGCGCGATGGGATTCACCGTGCAGTCGCTTCTCAAGCGCGTGCCGATGACCTTGGCCCCGCTCGCGGGCGGCGCGCTTATCGCGACGTCCGGCGTCGTGGGCGGCGTCCGCTGGGGACTCGCCGCGACGCTCGTGCTGGCCGGAGTGACGGCCTTCGTCGTGCGCTCGATAAACCTGCCCGTCATCACGGGCGAGCACCTCACGCTTCGCGGCATCTGGCGCACCTTCCACGGCGCGCTCAAACGCCTGCTCATCTCCGACATAATCATACGCACCTGCGAAGGACTGACCGACATCTTCGTCGTCCTCTACGTGACGAACGTCAAGGGCGTCCCGGTCGCGAGCTACGGCGTGCTCGTCGCGTTGCAGATGGCGACTTCAGTCGTCGTCTACGTCCCGGCCGCGAAGCTCGCCGACCGCGTGGGTCGCAAGCCGCTCGTCATCGCCACCTTCGTCTGCTTCGCGCTCTTCCCCGTGGCGGTCGTCGCGTCGGGCGGCTTCGCTTCACTCGTCGCGGCCTTCGTCGTCGGCGGCCTGCGCGAGATCGGCGAGCCTTCGCGCAAGGCTCTCATCGTCGACCTCGCCGAGCCGCACCTGCGCGCGCGCACCGTCGGCATTTATTACCTCGTGCGCAGTCTCTCGATTACTCCGGCGGCGGCCGTCGGCGGCGCGCTGTGGCAGGTCGCCCCGGAAGTCCCCTTCCTCCTCGCCGGCGCGGTCGGGCTAGTCGGCACGCTCGTCTTCGCACTCACCGTCGAAGAACGCTACGCGGGCTGAAGTCAGCACCGCCCGCCGTCATCGACCTGAGTCCTCGTCTCGACCTGACCGTCGGTCTCGACTTTGGTGTAGAATGGGCGCGGACAGCTCCCCCCGCTGCTCTCCCCGGCACGTCAAAGACTGTAAGGATGCGTTCCTCCTTTCCGAAAAAGAGTCTCGCGCACGTCGTCTGCCTCGCCCTCTT
>DASUNL010000160.1:0-5896 GCA_036277175.1 Pyrinomonadaceae bacterium
TTGGTCTTCTCGACGCGGAAGACCGCGCCCGTCAGGAGAATTCGACTCTTGAACAACTCCCATTTGCTGCCCGCCTCGAACGTGTAGGTCTTCTCGGGGTCGATGGCCGTGTTCGCCGTGTTGTAGGACAGCCCTTCGAGCGAAGGGTTGAGCGAGGTGGAGTACGAAGTGTAGATGCTACCCGTCGGGAGCGGTTTGAAGACGACGCCCGCGCGGAAGCTGAGCATCTTGTCGACGCGCGCGACCGATGTGCCGGGCGTCGCCGCGCCCGTCCCGGCCGTGACGCCCGCCGCGTCGAAGCGATCCCAGCGCAGGCCGCCGTTTAGCTCCCAACGCTTGCCGAGCTTCGCCGTGTCGAAGACGTAGAGCGCTTGCGAGTTGGCCGTGATGTCGCCGACGTGCGGGTTGACGGTAATCGCGCCGGTGAACACGTCGTCAGGGTTCGGGTCGAGCAAAGTGGTCGGCATGTTGCCCGCCGTGCGCGTGACGCGCGTGTTGCGCTCGCGCGTCAGAGCGAAGCCCGCGACCATGTCGTGCTCGACTCCGCCCGTCGAGAAGTTGGCGTTAAAGTCCGCTTGGTTGTCCCACACCTCGTCCTCAGTGACCCACGAACGCAGCTCGCGGTTGATGACGGTGGAGTCCACGTTGGCGAAGCGGGGCGGCGTCGCAATTGAGTCGCGCGTCGAGCGCCCGTAGCGCAGCTGGTTGCGGAGCGAGAGGTTGTCGTTGAAGTCTCGCTCGAACCGGACGGTCGCCAAGTCGGAGCGCAGACGCTCGCGGTCGCGCGCGCGCAGGCCGTAGAAAGTTTCGCGCGGCACGGGCGCGGGCCGGTCGCGAAACTCCGCGAGCGCGTTGTTCGTCGCCGGAACCCAAGGGATGCCGTAGTCGGAAATGTTCTCCTGCTGAAGATGAAAGTAGCTGAGCGTGACGCGCGTCGGGCGGCCGAGTCCGAACGAGACGGAGGGCGCGACGCCGTGGCGTTCGTTCTCGACCACTTCGCGACCGGCCACGCCCGCGTCGTGCGCAAGGAGGTTGAGGCGAAACGCCGCGTGGTCGCCGAGGCCGAGACGCGCGAGCGGGAAGTTGAGGTCGGCCGTGGCGCGCTTCGTGCGGTCTGTGCCGAGGTCGAGCGTGAAGCCGTAGGCGGGACGCAGGCCCGGCGTCTTGCTGACGAGGTTAATCGAGCCGCCCGTCGAGCCGCGACCCGAGTAGGAGGAGGCAGGGCCTTTCACCACCTCGACCTGTTCGAGATTGAAGGGGTCGCGCGACTGCGGGCCGAGGTCGCGCACGCCGTCGATGAAGACGTCGTTGCGCGCGCTGAAGCCGCGCAGGGTCAGGTTGTCGCCCGCCGGCACGCCGCCCTCGCCCGCCGTGATGGTGAGACCGGGGACGTTGCGCAAAACGTCGCGCAAGGTCGTCGCGCCCTGCTCTTCGATGACCTCTTTCGGGATGACCGTCACCGTCTGCGGGATGTTGCGCAGAGGCTCGGTGAACTTCGACGACGAGAGCGTCGTCTCGCGCTCCGTGACTTCGACCGATTCGGAAAGTCCTTGCAGGTCGAGCGTCACGGCGTCGGGCGCGTCGAAGCTGTAGTTGACGTGCGTCCCGGCGAGGAGTTGTCGGAGCGCTTGCTCGTGCGTGAAGACGCCCGACACGCCCGGCGATTGAATGCCGCGAATCGCTTCGAGCCGCACCGTCACGCGCAAGCCCGTCACCTTTTGGAATGCGTCGAGCACCGCGTCGAGCGGCCCCGGCGGAATATCGAAACGGAGGACGGTCGCCTGCCGGTTCTGCTCCTGCGCGTGCGTCGCGCCCGGCGCGTTGCGCGCAAGCGCGAGCGCGACGGCCCGGCTGTTGCCGACCGTGTGCGCCAACAAAACGCCCGCCGTCGTCACGGCCACGACCCAGTATCTCGGCCCGCGTCGGCGCGCTCGCTTGCAGTCACGCCTCCTGCTACTTTTCGTCTTCGTCTGCATCGATTTATTCCGTCGGAAGTCGCTCGAAGATTGACCCGCTTTGAAAAGAGACGTGAGTGGCGGATGCGTCGGCTTGCGCGACGAGCGATTTGTGTGGGAAGGGAGCGGACAGACTGCAAGCGCCGGGCACTCTCGCGACGAACTGCGTGAAGTCGATTGAGGCGCGTCGGGGTCGAACTTTGACAGTCATGTCGGTCTGACCAATACGTTGAAAGTTACGGCCGACCGACCTAGAATGCAGAACGGTCGTCAACCCACAGGGATTTCGGCCAAGGCCCGCGCAGCTCCTTCCGCCAAGAACGGTCTGCGTGGGCCTCTTAATTTATGCGCGCTGCACGTCGCGGCGCACTACCTCAACACTCAGCGCATCAGTCGCCAGCCAAGTTGAAACGGCCTCTAAAGAAGAATTGCGAACCTTGAAAACGAGTCGTTTGAAAAGTGCTGAAAACGACTTTCAATTTCAGGCCGGGTAAGAGTATTCCAATGCGTTGGGACTGTCAAGCAAACACCGGCCGACGGAAATGATTTTGAGAAGGAGAGAGACGCTTGAAGCGTGCGTGCGAAGTTTAGCCGCCGCAGAGGAGTTCGGCGGCGAGGAGTGGGATGGTCAATTCGTGATGGCCCGTGACGGAGAAGCCGCGCCCCGCGCCGCCGGACGTGGGGCGTCGCACGACGTTTGTGAGTGGACGGTATGACTGTATGAAGTCGAAGTTGGCGGTCGTGAAATCTTCGAGCGTGTGGCCGAGGTTGCGCACGAGCGTGACGCACTTCAAAAAGACTTCCGGCAGGACGACCGCCGAGCCGACGTTTAAGTAGACGCCGCCGCCGCTCATGCGCCGCACCATCTCTGAGAGCAGACGGAAGTCGGTGTGCGTCGTCGCGCCGAGCGCAGCGCCGTCGGCGGCGGGGTGAAAGTGCGCGATGTCTGTCCCGACGGCGACGTGCGCCGTGAAGGGGACACGCGAGCGGTAGGCGGCGCAGAGTAGCGAGAGACTTTCGTGCTTCGGCTTCTGCGCGACGAGCGCGCGTCCCAGAGCTTCGCCGAGTCCGAGCGAGTCGCGTGCGCCTTCGCGCGCGGCCTCGTTCAAAAGTCTCCCGGTCTCGTCGGCCGCGCCGAACGCGCCTGCGCCAAGGGTCGCGTCCACGTCTTCGGAGGTCGAGCCGACGAGCGCAATCTCCGCGTCGTGGACGAGCACAGAGCCGTTGGCCGCGACCGCCGAGACGAAGCCGCGCGCCATCAAGTCAATTAACAAAGGCGCGAGGCCCGTCTTGATGACGTGGCCGCCGACGCCCCAGATGATAGGCTTCCGCAACTCACGCGCGCGCCGCATCTGCGCGGCCAACTGACGCAAGGATTGGACGGCGAGGATGTTGGGCAGCGACTTGAGAAACTCTTTGAGCGAAGCGTCGTCGGCGATGGGGCGCGCGAAGTCTTCGGTCGAGACTTTACTCGGTCGCTCGGCGAGCGGGTAGGTGCTGACGCCTTCGAGGCCGAGCGGCCGGATGTCATCATCTTCGTAGATTGACACTCTCGCCTCGGTCTCCTTACTTCGCGGGGAAGAGCGCGCGCTCGACCAAATCGCAGAGGATGTGGCCGATGAGGTTGTGCGTCTCTTGAACGCGCTGCGTGTCGCTGGACGGGACGACGAGCGCGAGGTCACACAAACTTCGCACGCGCCCGCCGTCGCGTCCGAGCAGGCCGACCGTCTTCATCCCGCGAGCGCGCGCCTCCTCGACGGCCGCGACGACGTTCGCCGAGTTGCCGGAGGTCGTGATGGCTAAGAGCACGTCGCCCGGCGCGCCGAGCGCCTCGACCTGTCGCGCGAAGACGCGCTCGAAGCCCGTGTCGTTGGCGACGCAGGTGAGGACGCCGCCGTCGGTCGTGAGTGCGAGCGCCGGTAGCGCGCGGCGGCTTTTGACGAGGAACTGATTGACGAACTCTCCGGCGATGTGTTGCGCGTCGGCGGCCGAGCCGCCGTTGCCACAGATGAGGAGCTTTCGTCCCGCGCCGAAGGCGTCGGCGATTAACTCGGCCGCGCGCAGCACCTCGCCCGCGTGCTCGGCGAAGTAGCGGCGCTTGACCTCGACGCTCTCGGCGACGGTGGCTGCGATGTGTTCGCTCATCACTTGTCGTGCGGCCGTCCTACTTCCGCCTGAAAATCTTGATGATGTCGGGCAGGAACTCGCGGAAGAGGATGTTGTTGAGCATGTCGTCGGGGAACGACGAGACGAAGCGGCGCGCGGTGGCATCCCAGCCGATGCGGTCGCGGCCGGGCGTACTCTGCTCCCAGAGGTTCGAGAGCGCGCTCGCGGAGAACGCCCCGGCGAAGCGCGAGTAGTTGGGTTGCAGGCCGCCGCCGTCGCCGCGCGTAACGAAGACGCGCGAGGCCGCGTGCAGCGCGCGCCGCGCGATGTTCTTCGAGGTCGAACGCTCGTAGCGCGGGTCTTGCTTGAAGAGGACGGGGTAGACGCCGCTCCCCAAGAGCGTGCGCGTGGCGCGCGACGAGAACTTGATGGCGAAGCGCGAGAGGCCGTCGGCGACGCGGTCGTCGGTGTCCTTGTGCGGGAGGTCTTCCTCGGTCGCTTCGGTGATGGTCGCGCTGATGGCCGTCCGCAGGTAGCCCGTCGGACTGAGGAAAGCGTTGCGGGCGGCGCGACGCATCTTCTGTCCCGGCGTCAGCGGCGTGTACGTCGCTTGGTTGACGGTCGTCGGCTGCTGCTGACGCCGCACCGCGTCGTCGCCCGCGTTAGCGATGACGATGCTGTTACGCGCATCCGCGACGACGTTGTTGTCGATGTTGTTACCGAGCGCGTCGGATGGAAGCATCACAACGCATGAGCAGCCCTTTTGCGAGACGGGCATCTCGCGCTCCCACGTCAAGGTCTGCGTGCGCGTGTCGAAGAACTCCCGCTCGGTTGGAGTGAGGCGCGCGGACGCGGGCACGGCGCGGCCCGCGTCCGCCAGTTGAGTTGCGCTTTGTGCCGACGCCGACAGTTGGCCGGCGGCCGCGACGATGAGCGACGCCAGCACGAATGCCGGCAGACTTCCTGCGCGTAAACCTGACATCAAAATCCCCCTGAGTCGCGCCGAGCGCGGCGCGTGATGTGTTCGATAAGTAAACCCGTCTGCGCGCGCCGCGCGCCTTCCCCGGCGAGAAACGTGTCTCGCGGAGACGGGCGGTTGTTCGACGACGCGCGTTCGAGTCGCCGCCATCCTACCCGCGCGCGCGCGCCTATTTCAAGAAGTCTTTTTGCGCCCGCGCCCGTTCGTGCCGTTGCCGTGCGACGCGGGCTTGTGGCCGTTGCCGCTCGCGGCGTGGCCGCTGAGGAGCGGGCGGAGTGCGTGGCCGGTGTGTGAGCGGCGCGAGCGCGCGACCTCTTCGGGCGTGCCCGAGGCGACGACGCGCCCGCCGCCCGCCCCGCCTTCGGGGCCGAGGTCGATGACGTGGTCGGCCGACTTGACGACGTCGAGGTTGTGCTCGATGACGATGACGGTGTTGCCGAGCGTGACGAGTCGTTGCAGCACGTCGAGCAGCTTGTGTACGTCGGCGAAGTGGAGGCCCGTGGTCGGCTCGTCGAGGATGTAGATGGTGCGGCCGGTGGCCCGTTTGGAAAGCTCGCGGGCGAGCTTGATGCGCTGGGCCTCGCCGCCCGAGAGCGTCGTCGCCGACTGGCCGAGCCGCACGTAGCCGAGCCCGACGTCGACGAGCGTCTTGAGGTAGCGGTGGATCGACGAGATGGGCGCGAAGAACTCAGCGGCCTCCTCGATCGGCATCTGCAGCACCTCGGCGATCGACTTGCCCTTGTAGTGCACCGAGAGCGTGTCGCGGTTGTAGCGCGCGCCGTGGCACACCTCGCACTCGACGTAGACGTCGGGCAGGAAGTTCATCTCGATCTTGAGCGTGCCGTCTCCCTGGCAT